>JBFYZE010000270.1:0-30819 GCA_041309665.1 Gemmatimonadales bacterium
TCACCCAGGATGCCGTGATCTCAGGGACGGTGGTAGGAACGGTGTCCGCTGAATCGCGCCTCGAGCTCCAGGCGACGGCCAGGATCGACGGAGAGATCCGCGCTCGCCGCATGCAGCTGGAGGAGGGTGCCATCCTGAACGGGACCGTGCAGATGGTCCAGGCAGCCAAGACCCCCCCGGGGCCGCAGGGCGGAGAACCGCAGGCCTGACGCCCGTTCCCGGGAGTTTTCCCCATTCGTTTGGGGATTTCCGGAGCGCGGCCGCGACGGTGGTACTAGGCTATAAGTGATTGTCTTGCAGGTATTTATAGCATCACCCGGCGAGCCCCTCCCGGGCGCGCCGTCCGCCCGCCCCCAGTTTTCCACACCCTCTCCACCGCCCGGCGACAGCGGAGGGTTCGGATGAAAACAGAATCAGTCCTCCAATATCTGGACCGGTATCTCGGCGTTCCCGGGCACCCGGACTACCCGAGGGCCCTCAATGGGCTTCAGGTGGAGGGACGCGCCGAGATCGCCAAGGTCGTCGCCTGCGTGGACGCGTCGGAGGCGAGCATCCTGGCTGCGGCGGAGCGGGGGGCGGATCTGATGGTGGTGCACCATGGCTTGTTCTGGGACGGGCTCGTGCCGGTCACCGGGCGGCGCCGCCGGAAGCTCCACCTGCTCCTGGAGCGGGGCATCGGCCTCTACAGCGCCCACCTGCCCCTGGATGCCCACGCGGAGGTGGGCAACTGCATCCTTCTTGCGCGGGCACTCGGGCTGGCGGCGGAGGGTCGCTTCGGTCGTCACGAGAGCGTGGAGGTCGGATGGTGGGGCACCCTCGGCGCCCCCGAGAGCCCGGAGCGGTTCCTGGAGCGGGTGTCTGCCGCGGTGGGCGGTGGGCGGGTGCATTGGGTCCAGGGCGGGCCCGCGGAAGTCGAGAAGGTAGGGGTGGTCACGGGGGCCGGCGGGTCGTTCGTCGCTGAGGCGGTGGCCGCGGGCCTCCACGCCCTGGTGACGGGAGAGGGAGCGCATCACCACCACTTCGACGCCATGGAAGGAGGGATCCACCTCTTCCTGGCGGGCCACTACGCCACCGAGACCTTCGGGGTGCGGGCCCTCGCCCGGCACCTGGGGGAGCGCTTCGGCCTGGAGTGGGAGTTCCTGGATCAGCCCACGGGACTCTGAGGGGCGCGAGGGGGCGAACCCGGTGGGGTCCGCCCCCTATCCACGTCCACGTTCCGCTGTCGGGTCGGTCGGTCGTGCCCGACCCCGCGTCAGCGGCCCGCCATCATGGCGTCCCGAGCCGCCTTGAACTCCTGCCCCTCGTTCCAGTTGGGCCAGGTCGTGTCCTGGGCGATGTCCCAGATGATCCGCAGCGTCAGGAGTCCCTGCTGCACAGCACCGTCATACACCCAGTCCTCGGAGAACTCGTCCGAGGGAGCGTGGTAGTGCTTCGCGGTGAACTCCTCGGCGATCTGCTGACCCCAGTCCGCAGGCTTCCCGCGGTACTGGCGCCCGTGCCCCGGGTAGAGGGCGGGAACGCCGGCCCTGGCGAACGGGAAATGGTCGCTCCGGAAGAAGTAGCCCTTCTCCGGCTCGGCGTCGGGCACGATGGTGAGCCCCATCTCGGCGGCGCGGGCCCGGGCGAACACCCCGAGGCCGTTGCGCTCCTCGCCGGGGATGCCCACGTCGTCCGTCTCCCCATAGAGGTTCGCGCCGTCGATGTTCACTTCGGCGACGGTCTGATTCAGCGGGAAGAGAGGGGACTGCACGTACCACTGTGAGCCGAGGAGCCCCTGCTCCTCCGCCGCGGTGGCGATGAAGAGCACGGAGCGCCCCGGGCGATCCGGAAGCGCAACATAAGCGCGCGCCATCTCCAGGAGGAGCCCGATGCCCGAGGCGTTGTCGTAGGCGCCGTTGTAGATGCTGTCGCCGTCGATGGGCTCACCGACGCCGAAGTGGTCGTAGTGCGACGTTACCGTGATGACGTCGTCGGGGAGCCTCGAGCCCCGGACCAGCCCGACCACGTTCGCCGTCTCGACCGGCCTGACCGTGGCCTCCAGGGAGCCGGTAGCTGTGACGCCCGTGGACACCGCGGTGAAGCCCCGCTTCGCCGCCGCAGCCTTGAGGTCGTCGTAGCTCAGTCCCGCGAGGGCGAGGAGGTCCGTGGCGACCTCCTGCGTGACCCAGCCGACCAGGCCGGAGGGAGGCGGTGCGCTCGGGTCCGGCGGGAGCGAGAACTGCTCACCCGACCGGCCGCCGCGCACCACGCTCCACGGGTACCCCGCGGGCTCGGTCTCGTGGACGATGAGGGCGCCGAGGGCGCCCTGGCGTGCCGCCTCCTCCCACTTGTAGGTCCACCGGCCGTAGTAGGTCATGGCGGGACCGCCGAAGAGAGCGGGTTCCTCGGGTGGGGCGGGCGGGTCGTTGACGAGGATGAGGACGTACTTCCCCTTCACGTCCACGCCGGCGAAATCGTTCCAGCTGCTCTCGGGCGCGCTGATGCCGTAGCCGACGAACACGACCTCCGCCGAGCCCCCCGCTTCGGTCGCCTGCGGGTTGCCGGCGTTCATCACGAAGCCGTCCAGGTACGGCACCTCCAGCGCCCCCTTCGGACCGCTGAAGGAGAGCTTCACGGTGGAGGGGTTGGTGGTGAACCCGATCATGGGCACGGTCTGGAGGTACGAGCCGCCGACGGCTTCGAGCCCGTACTCCTGGAACTTCGCGGCGATGTACTCGGCCGCCATGTCTCCCCCGGGATGCCCGGGACCCCGGCCCATGTACTCGTCGGACGACAGCGTCTTCGTGTGGACTCGGATCGAGTCACCCACGAGCGAGATCTCTGGGCCTGCAGGCGCCTCCGGCGCATCCTGTGCGCACCCGGCTGCCAGGAGCCCCACCGCGACCAACGTCCATCGCCTCACCGGTCTCACCTCCGTCTGAGCGTCGAACTGAAGCCTGAAGGGTAGGGGCGAGGGAAGAGCCTGGGAAGCTCGGTGCCGGGAGCGTGGCCGGCTGGCGGATTTCAGAAGAGTCCGTCGAGATAGAAGTGGAGATGCCACGCGCCTCCGCGTCGCACCCCCCGGGCCAGGTCCAATCGGATGAGCCCGTCCAGCAGGGAGGTCCCCACGCCCGCGGAGACCAGGGGATCGTCGAAGGTGAACGCACTCCGGGGTCCAGCCCACCCGGCGTCCGCGAAGAGCCCGACGCGGGCTCCCGCGAAGGCCGACGCCACTTCGGCTCGTCCACGCCAGAACGATGAGCCCCGGACGGCGCTGTCGTCGAACCCGCGCACGGTGGTGGATCCGCCGAGGAGGAACGCTCGCTGGGGGAGCTCGTCGCCCAGAAGGGTGCCGGCTCCCGCCTCCACCGCGGCGGCGAGGCCGAGGAAGAGCGGGTGGGTCGCGCCGAGCGTAACCGCACCGCGACGATACCTCGCGTCTCCGGTGACGACCTCGCCCAGGAGCTGCCCGGTGAGGATGAGCTCGTTGGGGTCCTGCCCCCGGAACCATCGGAGCGACGCCCGCGCGCCCTGCAACGTCGCGGGGGCGGCAGGGAAGACCTCACGCGCGGGGTGCGACCCGAAGAGGTCGGGGATGGAGAAGTGGGTGGTCCGCTCCACGGCGCGGTGCCGCTCGTAGAAGCCGGCGAGGGTGAAGCGTGTCGCACGGCCCGTGCGGGCGTACCCGAGGGAGGCGCCGGTAGCCCGGTGGAACTCCCCCACGGACGAGCCGAAGAGCAGATTACTGAGCGAGCTGCCCAGGGAGAACGGGTCGGACCAGTCGTCGTTGGCGGTCAGCCTGTGGTAGCCGGATAGCGTCCATTGGCCGTCGCCGGGGCCCTTCGTCACGGAGAGCGCGGCGTTGGGCTTCCGGTCCCCGGTGCCCATGCGCGCTTCGGCGCTCACCCCGAGGGTCGGCGAGAACGGGAGATCGAGCTTCCCGCCGACGCTGAGACCTTCGACACGGTTGAAGCGGGTCAACCCCTGAGTGAGCCCCCAGGCCGCCTGGGGTCGGAAGCGGCGGTACGTGGGGAGGAGCGCCTCGAGCTCTCCCCGGAGCGCGTCCACCTCGTCGTCGGTGAACGCCGTGGGCGACCGCTGCAGGGCCTCCGGGGAGAGCTCCGGGGACGTGAGCAGCCGTCCCGTCTCCGGGACCACGACCGTGTAGTACGACACCCGCCCACGCTCGTCCTCCACGCGCTGCTCGGAGCGGGACCAGCCCGGGAGCAGGGGCCCCGAGAGAGGGATGCGGGAGCTCGCCTGGTTCACGTCGTACTCGCCGATGCTCCACTCCACCGTCAGGGGAATGCGGAGCAGACGGCCCATGCGGGCCTCGCCCTCCATCGCGAACCGCCGTGGCAGCCAGTAGCGGAACTCGTGGAGGCTGTACTCGACGGTGATGTAGGAGATCTCCGCTTCCACCGGCTGCAGGATGGCGGGCACGTCCTGGGCGTCCTCGGGCTCGTCCAGGAGGAGGTTGAACGCACGGGCCGGGCGGTAGGAAGCGCGCACGAGGGAGCTTCTCTCGCTGTCGAACCAGAGCGATCCGGCGACCAGGTGGAAGTCGGCCCTCCTGGGTTCGACCCTCACCTCGTGGAGGACCACGTCCCGGTCGGGGGAAAGGTGGATCCGCAGGGTGTCCCCGGACGTGAACCGATAGTGCGCGTCGGCGCTGTCGGAGAGCGGATGGAGGGCCCAGTCGCCGCCGAAGGCGAGACGGTCGTCGGCCGGATCGAGGGCGAAGGCCGGGAGGTCCCGGTCCCTGAGGAGCTCTTCCGGGAGCTCCCGGCGCAGGTCGTCCCGGACGTCGGTGCCGGCTTCGGCCACCCGCCCCTGCGCGGTTACTTCGTCCCGACGCGTGTCGGCGCCCACGATGGGGATGGCGCGTCGGGCGCCCAGCCAGTGGATGGCCTTCTCCCCGTCGGCGCTCCACCGGATGCGGGCGATCCGCTCCTGCTCGAAGAGGCCCCGCTCGCGGCGGAAGCGCAGCGCGGTGAGTCCCACGTAGATCCGCTCGCGGAGCACGCCCTCGTAACTGCGCAGCCCCTCCACGTCCCGCTCACGGGCGGCCCAGGCGCGCTCCATGAGCTCGCGGGCCGCCGGGTCCCGGAATGCATCGGGCGCCCGCTCGCGCACCTGCGCGGCCAACGGCCGCCCGAGGGCCAGCAAGGACAGGAGCACGGCTTGCCGCGCCGCACACCGCAGCGAGGCCGTCACGTTGCCGGTGGGCGGGACCTGAGGTAGCATCTCACAGTATCCACGACCTCGTAAGGAGTCACAATGGTACGCCGGCTATTCATGGCCCTCGTGGCCCTGGTCCTGGCAGCGGCCCCGACGTCCGCCCAGAACGTACCCACCCCGCTTCAGCACTTCGGATTCGAGATCGGCCAGGACAGGAAGCTGGCCGACTGGAACCAGCTCACCTCGTACTACGAGAAACTGGCTCAAACGAGTCAGCGGGTCACGGTGGACACCCTCGGCCTGAGCACCATGGGCCGTCCGTTCGTGATGCTGACCATCACCAGCCCGGAGAACCACGCGCGCCTGGCGGAGTTCAAGGCCATCCAGGAGAAGCTGGCGGATCCCAGGAAGATCTCGGGAGAGGCAGAGCTCCAGCGGCTGCTCCAGCAAGGCAAGACGGTGGTGCTCATCACCCACGGGATCCACGCCACCGAGGTCGGGGGGCCGCTGACGGCGGCCCGGGTGGTCTGGCGCATGGCCACTTCCAACGACGAGAAGGTCCGGACCATCCTGGACAACGTGATCTTCCTCAGTGTCCCGTCCCTCAACCCCGACGGACTGGACTGGGTCACCCAGTACTACCTGAAGTACGTGGGCACGCAGTACGAAGGCGGCCCGCTCCCCTGGCTCTACCACTTCTACACGGGCCACGACAACAACCGGGACTGGTACGCGCTCACCCAGAAGGAGACCGTGCTGGCCATCCAGGGTGCCCACAACACCTGGCATCCACAGATCGTGCACGACATACACCAGATGGGGTCCAACGGCGCCCGCATCTTCTTCCCGCCCTTCATCGATCCGTGGGAGCCCAACATCGACCGTGGCCTGATGGTGGGGGTGAACCAACTCGGCGCCTACATGGCCGCCGAGGTCACGGCCGCGGGGCTGCCCGGCGCGGTGATCCAGGCCCAGTACGACGCGTTCACGCCCGGGCGTGCCTACCAGCACTACCACGGCGGCGTCCGCATCCTGTCCGAGACGGCGTCGGTGCGCGTGGCTACGCCCATCAACGTGCCCAAGGAGCGTCTGGGGCCCGGCCGAGGCTTCGACGCGTCCAAGTCGTCGTGGAACTTCCCCTATCCGTGGCCCGGCGGAGAGTGGACGCTCGGCGACATCGTGGACTACATGGACGCGGGCGTGATGGCTCTCCTCACCAATGCTGCGGTGAACCGTCCCTTCTGGCTCAAGAACTTCCACGACATCGGCGCTCGCGCCGTGGCCAAGTGGGACCGGTGGCCGGAGGCGTGGGTGATCCCGGCCGGCCAGACCAACAAGACCGGAGTGGACTTCGTGCTGCGCATCCTCACCACGGGCCAGGTGGAGGTGCGCCAGACGGCTGCGGACTTCACCGCCGCCGGACGCACCTTCCCGGCCGGGAGCTGGATCATCCCGATGAGGCAACCGTACGCCTCGTTCGCCCAGACACTCCTCGAGGTGCAGCACTACCCCGACCTGCGCGAGTACCCGGGGGGACCGCCGCAGCGGCCCTATGACGTGACCGCGCACACCCTGCCGCTCCTCATGGACGTGGAGGCGGTGGCGTTGCAGCAGTCACCCGGCGTGGCGCTCTCCACCCCGATCGGCATTCCCGAGTATTCCTTCCAGCTCCCCGCGCACCTGCAGGGGCGGCGGGCGAGCCGCGTGGCCGTGTACAAGTCCTGGCAGGAGCCCATGGACGGGGGGTGGACCCGCTGGGTGTTCGACCAGCACAAGATGAAGTACGACACGCTCCACGACGCCGACATCAAGGGCGCGCGCCTGGACCGGCGGTACGACGCGATCCTCTTCCAGACCCAGAGCCCGGAGTCCATCAAGAACGGGCTCGATCCGTCCTCGACGCCCCCGGAGTACGCCGGCGGGCTCGGAGCGGAGGGCGTGGCGGCGCTGAAGGCCTTCGTCGAGGCGGGCGGGCGCCTGGTGGCGGTCGAGGAGGCCACCGAATTCGTGGCGGAGCTCTTCCAGCTCCCGGTGAAGAGCGCGGTGGAGGGGCTCAGGAACACGGAGTATTACATTCCCGGGTCCATCTTGCGCCTCGACCTCGACACGACGACGGAGTTGGCCGCCGGCATGAAGAAGGAGACCATTGCGTGGTACGGCACCGACAGCCGGGCGTTCGAGGTGTCGGATCCTGCGCTCCGGGTGCTGGCTCGCTACGGATCGCCCGACCCCCTGCTCTCGGGCTGGGTGCTGGGGGGCGACAAGGTGGCGGGCAAGCCGGCCATCCTGGAGGCCGACGTGGGCAAGGGCTCGGTGGTCCTCTTCGGGTTCCAGCCGAACTACCGGGCCCAGACTGTCGCCACGTTCCCGCTCCTGTTCAACGCGCTCCGCCGATGAGCGAGGCGAAGGGAGGCGGCGTGAAGCAGCACTGCCCGCAGTGCGGAAAGCCGGCGGTGGGGAACTTCTGCCAGCATTGCGGGACGGCTCTCGGGGGCAGGTTCTGCAACAAGTGCGGCGCGAAGCTCGTGGGGGGGGTCACGTACTGCAACCAGTGCGGCGCCAAGGCGCCCGCAGGAGACGGCGGGGGCGCTCCGGCACCCAGCCGCCGGGCGGCGGCCGCCGCCGTCGTGGGCGGTGGCAATGCCCCATGGTGGATCGCAGGCGTGGCCATGTTCGTGCTCATCCTCGTGGTGGGGTGGAGCATGGTGCGCCCGGAGCAGCAGGCCGCCCCTGGGGGGATGGCCGGGGGGGCGGTGGACCCGAACAGCCCGGGAACCACCGACATCAGCCAGATGTCGCCGCGGGAGGCCGCGGACCGGCTCTTCGACCGTGTCATGAGGACCATCTCGGCGGGTGACACGGCCGGGGCCCTGGGGTTCCAGCCCATGGCGGTGCAGGCCCTCGAGATGGTCGGGGAGTTGGACCTGGACGGCATGTTCCACCTCGCGCTCCTGCAGCAGTTGAACGATCCGGCTGCGGCGCTTGCCACCGCGAAGCGCATGCTGGAGATCGAGCCGGACCACATCCTCGGGTTGGGGATGGCCGGCGAGGCTTCCGCCGCGATGGGTGACCAGGCGGCGGCGCAGGAGTACTTCCAACACCTCCTGCGGGCCTACGACGTGCAATTCGCCCGGAACCTGGTGGAGTACGACGGGCACCGGAACCTGATGACCCAGATGAAGGCCACGGCGGAGGCCTCCGTCGGGCGGTGACGCCCGGAGGGGCCCGCGGCGACGCGGGTCCCTCCCTCACACTCCATGCGCGTATTCCTGACCGGCGGAACCGGCCTCATCGGCTCGCACACGGCGGCCCTCCTGATCCGGGAGGGGCACGAAGTGGTGGCCCTTTGTCGACGCGGTGCGGACACCGCCTTCCTCGACTCCGTGGGGTGCACGGTGGCGGCCGGGGACGTGACCGACGGTGCCGCCGCCCTCCGGCGCCTCGTGTGGGGTTGCTCCCACGTGGTCCACGGTGCGGCGCTGGTCTACACGGGAGCGGACTGGCCGGCGATCCGGCGGGTGAACGTGGAGGGCACCCGCAACGTCCTCGAGGCCGCGGCGGCCGAGTCGGTCGCCCATGTCGTGCACTTCTCGTCGGTGGCGGTCTACGGGACCGTGGCAGGCGAGGTGGACGAGCGCTCGCCCGTGGACACGCCCATCCCGGCCAACGACCTGTACGCACGCTCCAAGCGGGAGTCGGAGGACGTCGCGAGAGCCGTGGAGGGTGCGACCGGGATGCCCGTGACCGTGCTGCGCCCGTCGGCGGTGTACGGGGAGCGGGACCGGCTCATGACCCAGCGCATCGCGAGAATGCTGCGCGGACCGGTGGCTTTCCTTCTGGGCCCCGGCGACAATACCATCCCCACCGTGTACGCGGGGAACGTGGCCGAGGCCGTGCTCCTCGCTCTCGGTGCCGGGCGCGGAGGGGTGACCTACGATGCGGGAATGGACCATCCCCTCACTCAACGAGCACTTCTCGAGGGGATCGCGGAGGGACTCGGCCATCATCCGGCGCTGATTCCCGTTCCGGCGGCCGCTGTGCGCACAGGCGCCGATATCCTGCAGGCGTTCGGCATGAAGGCCCCGGGGGCCGCACACCTCCCCCTGGGCAGGGTGGTGCGGCTCGCGCTGGGGGAGAACCCCTATCCGTCCCGCGCCATCCGGGCAGAGCTGGGGTGGCGCCCGTCGCACCGGCACGACGATGCGCTGCGCCGCGCGGGGAGATGGCTGAAGGAGCATCCACAGGGCCCACGACCCGCGTAAGCGCGCGGGGAGATGAAGGAGCGACCGATGGTGGAACACGATTCCGGAGCCCAGTGGGCCGAGCCCTTCCCGAACCAGCACAGGGAGACCGAGGACGAGCGCCTCCTGGAGAGCGTGGAGGAGCTCGAGACCATCGGGCGGGACGCCTGGCGGATCTTCCGCATCATGGGTGAGTTCGTCGAGGGCTTCGAGGAGATGAGCTTGGTCGGGCCGGCGGTCACCATCTTCGGCTCAGCGCGCGTCGCCCCCGGTAGCCTCCAGTATCAGACGTGCGTTGAGACCGCTCGGCTGCTCGGCGAGGCGGGCCTGTCCATCATCACCGGGGGCGGTCCGGGGATCATGGAGGCGGCGAACCGAGGCGCGAAGTTGGCGGGGGCCAAGTCCGTCGGCTGCAACATCGAGCTTCCCTTCGAGCAGCACACCAACCCCTACGTCGACATCTCCATCGACTTCCGGTACTTCTTCGTCCGCAAGACGATGTTCGTGAAGTACGCCCAGGCGTTCGTGATCTTCCCGGGCGGCTTCGGGACCATGGACGAGCTCTTCGAGTCGCTCACCCTCATCCAGACCGGGAAGGTGAGACACTTCCCGGTGGTGCTGGTGGGACGGGAATTCTGGAGAGGGTTGATCGACTGGATGCGGACGCACATGGCGGGGGAGAGGAAGATCTCCGCCGAGGACCTGGATCTCTTCTTCGTCACCGACGACCCCGCCGAGGTGTGCGAGCACATCGTGCGGCGGCTGGAGCGGCGCCGGGAGATCCTCCGCGGCGACAAGCGCCCGGAACGGGGCCCGGGGCTGTGATCACCGCGGCGCTCCCGCTCACGGCGCTCATCGCGGCGCTGGCGGCGCTGGCGTTCATCCTCGACCGGCACGTTCCCGCGCTCTCGCGCCTGGGCGCCTCCCTCCTCACTCTGGTCCTCGGCGCCCTGGTGTCCAACGCCGGGCTCGTGCCGGTCACGTCCCCGGTGTACGACACCATCGCCGGACCAGTCACGTCGCTTGCCATCGCCTGGCTCCTCCTGTCTGTGAACCTGGGGGACGTGAAGAAGGCCGGGGCGAAGATGGTGGCCGCGTTCGGGCTGGCCGTGGCGGGGATCGCGCTTGGTGCCTTCGTGGCGGCGTGGGTGTTCGCGTCGGATCTGGGAGAGAACGGATGGCGCCTCGCCGGGGTGTTCGCCGCCACCTACACCGGCGGATCGGTGAACTTCGTGGCCGTCGGGCGCGGCCTGGAGATGCCCCCGGATCTCTGGGCGGGGGCGACGGCCGCGGACGCCATGACCACGGGGATCTGGATGGCCGCCACGCTCATGCTTCCCCTCTGGCTCCGGCGGCTCTACCCGCCGGTCTCCGCGGCGCTGACCAAGCTGGAGGAGGGGCCCGGGAGCCCGGTGGAGCGGCACCCTTTCTTCGCCCCTGCCGCCCTGTCGGCGCTGGACCTGTCCATCCTCGTGGCCGCGGGGCTCCTGCTCCTCACCGCGGCGGACCTCACCGCCCGGGTGGTCCCTGCCGTCCCCGCCATCCTCTGGCTCACCACGTACGCCCTCATCCTGGGCCACACCCGCTGGTTCCACCGGGCCGACGGCGCGCTGCAGCTGGGCACCATGGTGCTCCACCTCTTCTTCGTCGTCATCGGCATCTGGTCGCGGGTCTCGGAGATCGCGTCGGTGGGGCTGACGGTCTTCTTCTTCACGCTGGTGGTGGTGGGCGTGCACGGGCTGGTGGTGTACGGTGGCGGGAGGCTGCTGAGGATGGACCTGGGGACCCTCTCCGTGGCCTCGCAAGCGTCGGTGGGGGGCCCGGCGAGCGCCCTGGCCCTCGCGGTGGCCCGGGAGTGGCCTGGCCTCGTCCTCCCCGGCATCATCATGGGACTGGTCGGGTACGCCCTCGGGACCTACCTGGGGTTCGGCGTGGCCTACCTTGTACGAGGCCTCGCCATCGGGCTATGATTTCAGGCTCCACCCCGGCCGTCCGAGGGCCTGTCCGAGTAGGCCCGCAGGGCGATCCGGGGGGCATGGCAGTCGTCTACCGCATCCCCGACCGCAGCGCACGGAGCGGCGGGACGGGGTTTGGAGGATCTGAGCTTGAGCAATACCGAGCCGGCGGTGCCCCGGGACCCCGCTCCCACCGGCTACGCGCCGGCGGGGAAGGACACGGGCGTGGTCAAGCCCAAAGGGACCCACCGGATCCGGGCCCACGATGGGCTGGAGACCGTGGACATCCGCGCGCGGAAGCCGGGGTGGCTCAAGGTGCGCTCTCCGGGCG
This sequence comes from Gemmatimonadales bacterium, assembly GCA_041309665.1. Lineage (GTDB taxonomy): Bacteria > Gemmatimonadota > Gemmatimonadetes > Longimicrobiales > Gaopeijiaceae > SZUA-318. The sequence continues at coordinate 11,688 of JBFYZE010000270.1, forward strand.
GCGCCAACTACGTCCAGCTCCAGCGGATGATGCGGACCGAGTCCCTCCACACCGTGTGCGAGGAGGCCGGCTGTCCGAACATCGGGGAGTGCTGGGAAGCGGGTACGGCCACGTTCATGATCCTGGGCGACGTCTGCACCCGGGCCTGCAAGTACTGCGGGGTCGCCCACGGGATGCCCACGGAGCTCGACACCGACGAGCCCCGGCGCGTCGCCGAGAGCGTGGCGCGGATGGCGCTGGAGCACGTGGTCATCACCAGCGTGAACCGGGACGAGCTCCCTGATGGGGGCGCGGGCATCTACGCGGAGACCATCCGGCGGATCCACGCCCAGGTGCCCGGGTGCTCGGTGGAGGTGCTCATCCCCGACTTCAAGGGAGACGAGGCGGCGCTGCGCATCGTGGTGGACGCCAAGCCCGAGATCCTGGGGCACAACCTGGAGACAGTGGACCGCTTGCACCCCCACGTCCGTCCCGGCGGCCGCTACTGGAGGTCCATCTCCTTCCTGGGTGCGGTGAAGAGGATGGACCCGGCGATGCTCACCAAGACCGGGATCATCCTGGGGATGGGGGAGGAGGCCCACGAGATCCGGCGGGCCATGTCCGATCTGCGGGAGGCCGCCGTGGACATCCTCACCCTCGGCCAGTACCTGCGGCCCTCGCCCATGCACATCCCGGTGGCGCGATGGGTTTCGCCCGAGGAGTTCTCCGAGTGGAAGCGGGTGGGCGAGAAGGAGCACGGATTCAGGCACGTGGAGTCGGGCCCGCTGGTCCGCTCCAGCTACCATGCGAAGGAACAGGCTCGCGAAGTCCAGGCGGGCGGCCCGGGGTCCATCACCACGGTGCTCGAGGCCGACATTCCCGCCCCCGCGGAGGTGAGGTTGGACCTCGTCCAGTTGGAGCTCGGCCGGCCGGCCAGACCGGCGGCCGGCACACCCTGACGACCATGGCTCAGACGAAGATCAAGAAGAGGGCCGGTGGGTCGGCGGACGCCTTCGAGCAGTACGGCGTCAGCCCCGAACTCGCCCTGGACCTGTTGCGGGAGATGCTCCTCTACCGCCGTTTCGAGGAGAAGGCGGAAGAGGCGTACGCGATCGGCAAGATCGGCGGCTTCTGCCACCTGCACATCGGACAGGAAGGCGTCGCCGCCGGGAGCATCAAGCCGCTGCGCACGGAGGACTACGTCATCTCGGCGTACCGGGAGCACACCCAGGCCCTGGCCAAGGGCGTGCAGCCCGGGCCGGTGATGGCCGAGCTGTACGGGCGAGCCACCGGCGCCTCCGGGGGCAAGGGCGGCTCCATGCACATCTTCGACCGCGACGTCCGCTTCATGGGCGGCCATGGCATCGTGGGGGGGCAGGTGCCCCTGGCCACCGGGATCGCGTGGAAGATCAAGTACCGGGAGGAGGACGGCGTCGTCGTGTGCTTCATGGGCGACGCGGCTGTGAACCAGGGGGGGTTCCACGAGGCGCTGAACATGGCCGCCATCTGGGAGCTCCCGGCCATCTACGTGGTCGAGAACAACCACTACGGAATGGGCACGGCGTTCAGGCGTGTGTCCCTCATCGACATGGTGGAGAAGTCCTCGCCCTACGGCATTCCCGCCAGCTCCGTGAACGGGCAGGACGTGCTGGCCACGTACGCCCACTTCCGTGAGCTGGCGACGTCGGTGCGGAGCGGCGGCGGCCCCCGCTTCGTGGACGTCCAGACGTACCGGTTCCGCGGCCACTCCATGTCCGATCCCGTGTCGGGGACCTACCGGCCGAAGGACGAGGTGGATCGGAAGACGCACGAGGAAGACCCCATCGTCCTCCTCCGCGACCGGCTCTTCGACGCCGGCCACCTGGATCAGGCCGGCCTGGAGGCTCTGGATGCGGAGGCGCGGGAGGCGGCGCAGGCAGCCGCGGACTTCGCCGACGAGTCTCCGCAGCCGGGCCCCGAAGCGCTCTACACGAACGTGTGGGCCGAGATCAACCCCCACGGCCGCCTGAACTTCGATGGAAGGGGGGCCTCGCCATGGCGGTGATGACCTATCGCGAGGCGCTGAACGCGGCCCTCCGTGAGGAGTTGGCCCGGGACCCGGACGTCTTCCTCATGGGCGAGGAGGTCGCCGAGTACGACGGCGCCTACAAGGTGTCGAAGGGGCTCCTGGCCCAGTTCGGCCCCAGACGCGTGGTGGACTCCCCCATCAGCGAGCTGGGGTTCACGGGGCTGTGCGTCGGCGCGTCCATGGCGGGGCTGCGCCCCGTGGTGGAGTTCATGACGTTCAACTTCGCCTTCCTGGCCATCGACCAGGTGATCAACAGCGCCGCGAAGATGCTGTACATGAGCGACGGGCAGTTCCCCATGCCCATCGTGTTCCGCGGTCCCACCGGCGCCGCGCTCCAGCTCTCCGCGCAGCACTCCGTCGCGTGCGAGACATACTACCTCCATTCGCCCGGCGTGAAGGTCGTGACGCCGGCCACGCCGGCGGACGCCAAGGGCCTGCTCAAGGCCTCCATCCGTGACAACGATCCGGTGGCGTTCATGGAAGGGGAGCTGCTCTACAACTTCAAGGGCGAGGTTCCCGAGGACGAGGATTTCGTGATTCCCCTGGGAGTGGCGGACCTGAAGCGCGAGGGGTCCGACGTTTCCATCATCACCCACGGAAAGATGGTCCACGTGGCGCTGCAGGCAGCGGCCAAGCTGGAGAAGGAGGGGATCGGGGCCGACGTCCTCGACCTCCGCACCCTGCGGCCCCTGGACGTGGACGCCATTCTGGCCTCCGTGCGCAAGACGAACCGCGCGGTCTACCTGGAGGAGGGGTGGTCGTACCTGGGCGTGGGCGCGCAGATCGTGGCCACCATCCAGGAGGAGGCCTTCGACGACCTGGACGCCCCCGTGCTGCGGGTGACCCAGGCAGATGTTCCCGTGCCGTACGCCAAGAACCTCGAGGTCATGGCCAAGCCTAGCGCCGACCGCGTCGTCGAGGCCTGCAACAGAGTGCTGTACAGGGGGGCGCGCTGAAATGGGCGCAGGAGGTCGTCAGGACTGCGTCGCGCCGCCTGCGAAGTACCATCCAGGTACTCCTCGGCGGCGCTCCTCGCCTTCCTACTCCTGCATCCCGTTTGAGCGCGCCAGGTAAGGAAACCACCGCATGATCACCAAAGTCCACATGGAAGCGCTGTCCCCCACGATGGAAGAGGGACAGCTGGTGCGCTGGCTCAAGGCCGAGGGCGACGCCGTCGTGAACGGCGACATCCTCGCGGAGATCGAGACCGACAAGGCCACCATGGAGTTGGTGGCCCGCGGGGACGGGATCCTGCGGAAGATCCTCCTGGGCGCCGGCGGCACCGCCGCCGTGGGCTCGGTCATCGGCGTCATCGCCGGAGCCGGGGACGACATCTCGGCGATGGGCGGCGACGGCGGCGCTCCCGCATCCGCTGCGGCGCCGGATTCCGCAGCCCCCGCGGCGCCGGCAGGCGCCGCTCCGGTGGTCGGGGCGGGCAGCCGCGTTAAGGCATCCCCGCTGGCACGCCGGCTCGCCGACGACATGGGGGTGGACCTGGCCCGCGTCGAGGGCTCGGGACCCGGTGGGCGCGTCGTGAAGCGCGACGTCGAGGCCGCCCGGGTGAGCGCTCCCGCGACGGCCATGGCGCCCGCGGGGGTCGCTCCCGCGGCGTTCGCGGTGACGGGAAGCGAGTACGAAGACGTTCCGGTCTCGCAGATGCGAAAGACCATCGCCAAGCGTCTGGTGGAGTCCATCGGGCCCGTGCCCCACTTCTTCCTGACCATCGACGTGGACATGGGAAGGGTGATCGAGGCGCGGCGGAGCATCAACGCCTGGCTCGAAAGGCAGGGCGAGAAGATCTCCCTCAACGACATCGTCCTGAAGGCGGTGGCGGGCGCCCTCCGCAAGCACCCGGAGTGCAACGCCCAGTGGCACGGCACCCACGTCCGCCGTTTCGGGTCGGTCCACCTGGGCGTGGCCGTCGCCATCGACGACGGCCTGATCACCCCGGTGGTCAAGAACGCCCACCTGAAGGGGATCGCCCAGATCGCCCGTGAGGTCCGTGAGCTGGCCGGGCGCGCCCGGGAGAAGCGGCTCATGCCCGACGAGTACACGGGCTCGACGTTCTCCGTGTCCAACCTGGGGATGTTCGGCATCCACGAGTTCACCGCCATCATCAACCCGCCCGAGGCGGGGATCCTGGCCATCGGCGGGGTGGAGGACACGCCCGTGGCGGTAGACGGTCAGGTGGTGGTGCGGCCCAGGATGCGCGTCACCATGAGCTGCGATCACCGGGTCATCGACGGCGCCCAGGGGTCCCGCTTCCTGGCCACCCTGAAGGCGATGCTGGAGGAGCCGACGGCGATTCTGGTGTAGCCCGCGCCCCGTCGAGGGTTCCCTGGTGTAGGGGAACTCCCGCGACGTGCGCCTGCGGTGTTCCCCGGGGCGAGGGAGGTTCGTTACCGTACCCCCCATGAAGCATCTACCCGAGCTCTTCGCGAACAACCGCGCCTGGGCGCAGGCACAGCTCGCCCGTGACGCAGAGTACTTCAAGGACCTGGCACGGGAGCAGCACCCCAGCTGTCTGTGGATCGGGTGCTCCGACAGCCGCGTCCCCGCCAACGACATCGTGGGCCTTCACCCCGGCGATCTCTTCGTCCACCGCAACATCGCCAACGTGGTGGTCCACTCGGACCTCAATTGCCTCTCGGTGGTGCAGTTCGCCGTGGAGGTCCTGAAGGTCCCCGACGTCATCGTATGCGGGCACTACGGATGCGGCGGTGTCACGGCGGCGTGGCGTCATCCGCCCCTGGGGCTCATGGACCACTGGCTCCGGCACGTGGAGGACGTAGCGCTGAAGCACGCCGGGGAGCTGGGTGCGCTCACCGAGGAGCGCGATGCCATCGATCGCCTGTGCGAGCTCAACGCCATCGAGCAGGCCATGCACGTGTGCCGCACCGACTCGGTGCGGGACGCGTGGGCGGCGGGGCAGGACCTGGTGGTCCACGCCTGGATCTACTGTCTCCGTGACGGGAGACTCCACGACCTGGGCTTCGCGGTGAGTTGCACCGCGGAGATGAACGACGTCTACCATGACGCCCTCAGGGCGCGGACCGAGGCGTTGCGGGGCTGACGACTATTCCGTCTTGAGTGCTCGGATGGGATCGACTCGGGCCGCGCGGCGCGCCGGGAGGTAGACCGCCGCGGCCGCCACGACCAACAGGGTGAGCGGGACCACCGAGAACGCCACCGGGTCCAGCGGTCGGACGCCGTAGAGCAGGCTGCCGACGAGCCGGGACGAGGCCACCGCGCCCACGAGGCCGATCCCCAGACCGATCCCGGCCAGCCGCATCCCCTCGCCCAGAACGAGCCGCACCACGTCCGCCCGATCCGACCCGAGGGCGATGCGGATGCCGAGCTCCCGGGTCCGCTGCGCCACCGAGTAGGCCATGACCCCGTAGATGCCCACCGCGGCGAGGACCAGCCCGAGGAGGCCGAACAGCCCCAGGACGGACCCGCCGAGACGCGCGGGGAGCAGCGCGATTCCCATGTGCTCCTCCATCGTGCGCACGTCGAAGACCGGCATGTCGGGGTCCGCCGAGCGGATGGTCTCGCGGATGCGCCGGAGCACAGCCGGCGGGTCGGAGGAGGCGCGGGCGACGAGCGTCACACCTGTTGTGAAGAGCTCCCGCTGCGGGAGGTACATGAGCCCGGTGGGAGCCTCCCCCAGGCTGCGGACCTTGCCCGTCTCCACCACGCCCACGACCTGACGGTCCTTGCCGGCGGCGCGGACCACCTTCCCCACCGCCGACTGGCCGGGCCAGAAGCGGTCGGCGAAGTGCCGGTTCACGATGATGACCGGTGCCCCGGCGGCATCGTCGGTGCGCGAGAAGGTCCGGCCTTCCAGGAGCTCCACGCCCATGGCCTCCAGGTACCCCTCGGAGACCCGGCCGTAGTTGATGCTCCGGAGCTCGCCCTCGGCGAACTCGTAGCCAGGAATCTCCACGAAGCGGTCCGAGGCGCCTAGGCCCAGAGGGAGCCAGTCCGAAAGCCCCACGGCGGTGACGACGGGGAGGGCCGCGACGTCGTCCAGCAGGCGGTCCAGGAAGGCGCGACTCCGAGCCTCGTCGTAGCCCTGGAGCCCGGGGTCCAGGGAGGCGAGGACGACGTGCGCGGGATCGTCGAAGCCAGGGTCGATGCTCGTGGCGCCCTGGAGGCTCCGGAGGAAGAGCCCGGAGCTGATCAGCAGGAGGAGGGAGAGGGCCATCTGCAGCACGACGAGCGTGCTGCTGGCCCGGGAGCGGCTCCGGGTGCCGGAGTCGCCCTTCACGGCCGAGACCATGTCGGTACGGGTCGCCTGGAGCGCTGGCACGAGCCCGAAGAGCACCGTGGCCAGGAAAGACACGCCCACCGTGAACGCCAGGACCCGCCCGTCCATGCTCACGGAGAACGCCCACGGACCGTCCATCGGTAGCCGAACCCGGGAGAGCACCCGGACGGCGGCGGCGGCCAGACCCAGGCCTGCGGCGCAGGCCAGGATGCCGAAGAGCAGGCTTTCGGTGAGGAGCTGCCGGAGGACGCGCCCGCGACCGGCGCCGAGACTCAGCCGGATCCCCATCTCGCGGCGTCGCTCTCGCGCCCGGGCGAGGAAGAGGTTGGCCACGTTCACGCAGGCGATGAGCAGGAGGAGGGAGACCACCGCCATCATCACGACGCTCATGCCCACCTGGGCATTGCGGAACATGGGGTGGATCCCGGCGTCCATCTGGGGCACGAGCAGGGTACCGATCTGCTCGCTGTAGAAGTCGGGGAGCTCCTCTCGGAGTTGGAGGAGGAGTGCATCGACGCGCTGCTGGGCCTGGGCGAGGGTGATGCCGTCGTGCAGCCGGCCGACAGCATTCAGCATGTTGTTGCCCCGTGCCTCGAGGAAATCGCGTCCCGGGAAGATCTCCCGCTGCATCATCAGGGGGACGTAGGCCGGGATGGCGGCGTAGGTAACCGGGCCGTCGAAGGACTCCGGAGCGATGCCAACCACCTGGAAGGGATGTCCGTTCAGGAGAAGCGTGCGCCCGACCACCGATGGGTCGCCGCCGAAATGGTCCCTCCAGAACCCGTTGCCCAGGACGGCGACTGGGTGTGCGCCCGGGCCCCTGTCCTCCTCTCCCGGGAGGAAGAAGCGGCCCAGGGCCGGCGTCACGCCGTAGGTACGGAAGAACGTGGCGCTCACCATGAGGCCCACGAGACGCTCATTGCGTCCGTCGGCGGAGAGCGACATGGGCGCGAACCCCCACGCCGCGACGTCGGAGAAGACGTCGCCGCTCCGGTCCCTCAGGTCCTGGAAGTGCGGGATGGAATTGGAGCCGTAGTCGAGCCCGGGCCACCTGCGGTAGATCTGTACCAGCTGGTCAGGATCCGTCGCGCCGGGGAGCGGTCTGAGGAGGATCCCGTTCACGGTGGAGAAGGTCGCCGCGTTCAGGCCGATCCCCAGCGCCAGCGTGAGCACCGCCGCCGCGGTGAACACCGGGCTCTTGACCAGCATCCGAACGCTGTAGCGCAGGTCCTGCAGCAAGTCGCCCATCCGCCGCCTCCTCGTCGCGTCGTTACGCAGACCTACGCGGCCCGTCACGAGGCGGATTCACCGGCACCTTGCTTTGGGAGGCGTGGCGTGGCGACACTAGGTCGGCCCTCCAGGCGACGTGCATCGCCGTCCCGACGCACAACCCGCGAGAACACCCCCGTGTCCCCAGCCTTCCGAGCCGCAGGGGCCGTCGTCTGCGCCCTCCTGCTCCCCCTCGCCGCGTGCGTACCGCCCCCGGATTCCGGGCCTCCTGATCCCGGGGTCAACGAAGCGCGCCACGCGGACGCGCCCTACGTGGTGATCCTCTCCCTGGACGGATTCCGCCACGACTACCTGGACCTCTATCCTTCGCCCGCGCTCCAGGGTCTCGCGCGGGATGGCGTGCGCGCCGAGCGGATGATCCCGGTCTTCCCCACGAAGACGTTCCCCAGCCACTTCAGCATCGCCACGGGGCTGTACGCGGAGCACCATGGCCTCGTGGGGAACCGGTTCTGGGCGCCCGACAAGCAGGGCTTCTACTCCATCGGGGACCGCGAGGTGGTGGAGGACGGGACCTGGTACCGGGGTGAGCCCATCTGGGTCACCGCCGAGCGCCAGGGGATGCGCACCGCGGCGTTCTTCTTCGTGGGCACGGAGGCGGACGTGGGCGGCGTGCGACCAACCCGCTGGAAGCGTTACGACGATTCGGTGCCCAACGCGGAGCGGGTGGACACGGTGCTGGCGTGGCTGCGGGAGCCTCCCGAGACCCGCCCCCACCTCGTTACGCTCTACTTCTCGGACCTGGACGACGTAGGGCACCGCGACGGCCCGGAGAGCCCGGAGGTGGCCGCCGCCGTGGCGTCGGTGGACGCCCACCTGGGGACCCTCGTGGACGGCATCGCCGCCCTCCCCCATGCGGATCGAGTGTACCTGGTGGTTCTCTCGGATCACGGGATGCTGAAGGCGGAAGCGGCCCGCGCCCAACCGCTGGACCTGTCCCCCTTCCCCGGGGTGCAGATGGAGGAGGGCGGGCCTTATGCGAGCCTACGCGTCGCGGAGGGGGGCCCTGAGCGACTTCCGGGCCTCCGCGATTCCATCCAGGCTCTCCTCGGCGAGGCCGAGGTCTGGATGCGCCAGGACGTGCCCGAGCGCCTCCACTACAGCGCCGACGCCCGCATCGGGGACCTCGTGATCCTCGCCAGCCCGGGCGCGACGGTGGTGACGCCTGATCGCATGCCGCGCCGGGACGCATTCACCCACGGGTGGGACAACCAGACGCCGGAGATGGGTGCCATCTTCCTGGCGAAGGGACCGGGGATCGTGCCTGGCCAGCGCATCGGGGCCTTCGAGGCGGTGAACGTCTACCCGTGGCTGGCCCACATCCTCGGGCTCGACCCCGCGCCCGTGGACGGCAGGCTCGAGGTGCTGGCGCCGATCCTGGGGGGAGGCGCCACGGCGGGGGAGCCGGGCCGGTAGGGTCCGCGAGCCCGTGCGCGGGGGTGGCGGCCTACCAGCCGCCGCCCCCTCCGCCTCCGAATCCGCCGCCCGAGAACCCGCCGCCCCCTCCTCCACCACCGAAGCCCGAACCCCCCGAGCTCCGCGGGCCCGAAGCCATGACCGTGCCCGCCGAGCTGGACATCTGCCCCATGCTCTGGGCGAAGAAGACCGGGCGGAAGCCGCCGTGCCACTGGCCCCGGTACCAGTCCGGGGGCTCGGTGTACATGCCCTCGAAGGCCGCGGCCCATTTCTTCTCGACGCCGAAGGCCATGGCGTAGGGGAGGAAGCGCTCGAACATCTCCGGCGACGTGATCATGCGCTTGTAGCGGTCGGACTCGACGCGCTCCAGGAACTCCTCGAAGCCCAGAACCCGCTCCAGGGCCCGGGCGCCCTTCACGGTGCGGGCAGGCATGAAGATGCCGAAGCCGAGGATGGGGAGCGCGCTGCCGATGGCGGCCGTGATGGCGGTGAGGGGGGACAGGGTGAGGGCCTCCGCGAGGAAGAGGCCGCCCACCACGCCGAGGATGCCCACCGCGAACGCGGCGCCGATGTACATCCCCGCCACCTTGTCGGGCCGCTGGTCGTAGTAGCCGCGCTTCACCAGCTCACGGAAGATCCCCGAGCGGATGGAGCTCAGGTTCTTGTAGAACTGGTGGGCCAGCTCCGACATCTCCACGGGCGCGGGGGTGCCGCTGCCCCCTCCGAACACGCCGTGGAGGAGGGAGACCTCGTGGTCCCGCATTCCCGTCCACTCCTCCCGAGGCTTCACCGGCACCAGGCGGTAGTCCGTCTTCCCCACGAAGCGGCCCAGGAGCCCGGAGGGCTCGATCTCCTCGATGCGCAGGAAGCCCCGCACGGCCAGGTCCACCAGGGCAGCCGTGAGGTCCCGCATGTCGGGGCGGTTGTCCAGCAGGGTGCCGGCCTCGGCCGGTGTCATGCCGTCGGGCGGCTCGTACTGCGGCGAGATGGCCAGCTTGGCCGGGTCCCTGCCCCGGCTCGCCCAGAGGCGCCACATGAACCAGAGGCTCACGAAGGGGAGCGTCAGGAGCCAATTCGCCCGGAGGAAGGCCAGGAACGTATCTGTCGTGGAGGGGCGATGAACCACGCCGGGGTTCCATGCCACGGCGATGGTGAGCCCCTCGCGGAAGTTCAGCGGACGCTGGCTCTCGAAGAAGAGAGAGCCCTCGGACTTCTCCACGGAGGCCGCGTCCTCCGTGGAACCGTAGCCGCCCGTCCAGGACGCGGTCCGGATTCCCGACAGGGAGGGAGGCAAGTGCACCATGGCCGAGGCGGCGAGGATGGGCATGTCCCACTCGTCGCCGGTGACGTTCCAGTACAGCTCGTCGTACTCCTCCTGGAAGCGGAGACCGTTGGGCACGCGGTAATGGATGACCACCTTCCGCGTGGCATCCGAAGCCCCCGGGACCCGGATCTTCAGCTGCCGGTAATGACGCTCCCGGGAGGACCAGAACTCCAGCGCCTCGCCGCTCTCCCCGGTCACCGACACGTCTTCCAGGCGCAGGCGGAACGAGAAGCCCTGCTCCGTCCTGTACTCCACGGGGATGTTGCGGAAGATCCCGTTCCAGCTTCCCGTGAAGCGGACCAGGATCTCCTCGCGCACGTCCAGCCACCCCGACTCCTCGACCCGGAGGGTGGCGTCGAAGCGCTCTATCTCGAGGCTCTTCTGTGCGGACAGGGACGGGGCGAGCAGCGCGGAGCCGGCCAGGGCCAGCCCCGCGGCGAGCCTTCTCACGGTCGGGAGCATCGTCGCTCCTGCGTATGGCGCGGAAGAGCCTAGTCGAACTTCACCTTCGGAACGGCCTTCTCCCCCTCCGCCACCTCGAAGAACTCACGCTTCGTGAACCCGAAGGCCCGGGCGACGAAGACGCTGGGGAAGGTCTCCGTCTTGGTGTTGAAGTCCCGCACCACGGCGTTGTAGTAGCGCCGGGCCTGGGCCACCTGCTCCTCGATCTCGGAGAGGGCGCCCTGGAGGTCACGGAACCCGCCGGCGGCCTGGAGCTGGGGGTAGGCTTCGGAGAGCGCGAAAAGGGACTTGAGGGCCCCGGCCAGAGCACCTTCGGCCTCGGCCTTCGCCGCCGGCCCCTGCGCGGACATGGCCGCCGACCTCGCCTGGACCACGGCCTCCAACGTGCCCTTCTCGTGGCTGGCGTATCCCTTGACGGTCTCGACGAGGTTCGGGATGAGGTCGTATCGGCGCTTGAGCTGGACGTCGATGTCGGCCCAGGCGCCGTCCACCTGCAGGCGGAGCCGCACCAGCGAGTTGTACATCCCCACCGCCAGGACCACGATCACGACGACGATCAGCAGATACCACATCTTAGGTCTCCTGTTGGATGGGCAGCCCGCTCCCACTGACGGCACCCCTGGATACTACGCTCTTGGGGCCGGCACGGGCAGGGCGGCCGTCACCCCGTCCGTACGGTGCGGAGCGCCTGGGCCTTCACGGGGTTTACCCTCCCCTGGGTGGAATCTAACTTCTTGGACTATTCAACGTTGTACGGTTCCCTGGGGGCGCTCGCGGCTCCCTTTCCCAGAGCGAGGTAGCACGTGGCCGGCACAGGAAGCGAGGCTCGGTTCGATCTGGTCGTCATCGGTTCGGGCCCCGGCGGGTACGTCGCGGCCATCCGCGCCTCCCAGCTCGGGATGCGCGTGGCGTGCGTGGAGGCCGAGAGGCTCGGCGGCGTCTGCCTCAACATCGGGTGCATCCCCACGAAGGCGATGCTCACCAGCGCCATGCTGGTGAACGAGATGAAGGACGCCGGGAAGCACGGCATCCACGCCAAGGAAGTGACCTTCGACCTGGGCCCGGCGCAGGAGCGCAGCCGCGCGGTGGCCGACCAGATGGCGAGGGGGATCGGTTTCCTCTTCAAGAAGAACAAGGTGACCCACCTGCAGGGCTACGGGCGGCTCCAGGGGACGGGGAAGGTCGAGGTGGAGGCTGCCGACGGCAAGAAGACCGTCCTGGAGGCGGCCCACGTCATCGTGGCCACCGGCTCCCGTCCCCGCGACCTGCCCGTGCTCAAGATCGACGAGGACCGGGTCTGGTCCTCCACCGGCGCCCTCATGCAGAAGAGGGCCCCCGGGTCCCTCCTCATCGTCGGGGCCGGCGCCATCGGGATGGAGTTCGCCGATGTGTACGCGTCCTACGGGACGAAGGTGACCATCGTGGAGGCGCTGGACCGTATCCTCCCCCTGGAGGACGCGGAGATCTCGAAGTTCATGGAGCGGACGTACAAGAAGCGCGGCATCGACATCCACACGTCCGCGCGCTTCGAGAAGGCCGAGTTCCTCTCCGCCGGCGTGCGGGTCACCTTCACCGACGCCAAGGGCGGAGCGCACCACCTCGAGGTGGACCACGTGCTTTCCGCCGTGGGACGGGCCCCCAACTCCCAGGGCGTCGGCCTGGAGACGGCCGGCGTGAAGGTGGACGAGCGCGGCTTCATCGCGGTGGACGACCACCTGCGCACGAACGTCCCGGGGATCTACGCCATCGGCGACGTGGCCGGGCACCAGCTCCTCGCCCACAAGGCGAGCCACGAGGGGATTGTCTGCGTCGAGCACATCGCCGGGAGGGGACACGGGACGGTGGACTACGGCAACGTGCCCAACTGCACGTACTGCCACCCCGAGGTGGCGTCGGTCGGCCTCACGGAGGAGCAGGCCAAGGCCAAGGGCTTTGACATCGAGGTGGGCAAGCTCCCCTGGGCGGCCATCGGGCGTGCGGTGGCGCAGGGGCACTCGGACGGCTTCGTGAAGATCATCCGGGACAAGAAGTACTCCGAAATCCTGGGCGCCCACATCGTCGGGCCCCACGCCACCGAGCTCATCGCCGAGTTCGTGATCGGGCGGCACCTGGAGTCCACCGTGGAGGAGCTGGAGAAGGCGATCCACCCGCACCCGACGCTCTCCGAGGGCGTCTCGGAAGGCGCGCTTGCGGCCCTCGGGCGCCCGATCCACATCTGATGGACGACCTGGAACGCGCGCGCGGGTTGGACGCCAGAGCCCCGAACCTCCTGGAGGCACCGGCGCCGCGGGACTGGCCGGAGAGCCAGGAGCGGGCGCTGCGGCTCTGGATCGCTCTGGCGAGGTGCTACGCCACCTACGCCAGGGCGGTCTCGTGCAAGGTGGGCGAGTACGGACTCACGACCCCCCAGTTCGGGATCCTGGAGGCCCTCTATCATCTGGGCCCACTGTCGCTGGGTGACCTGGCGGACAAACTGCTCGTCACGGGAGGGAACGTGACGTACGTGATGGACCGCCTGGAGGAGCAGGGGCTGGTCCACCGCGAGCGCTCGCCGGTGGACCGACGGGTCATCCAGGCGAAGCTCACCGCGAAGGGTCACGAAGTCATCGCCGAGGTGTTCCCTGGGCACGGGACCTTCATCGAGGAACTGTCGGCCGCTCTCCCTCCGGAGGAACAGGAGGAACTCCGAGGGCTCCTGAAGAAGCTGGGGCGCGCAATCCGGGACAGAGGCGCGGTGTAGGGGGCGCCGCGGGCGCGGAGCGCCGGCTCAGGTCGGGGCCGGCGCCTCGCCGCGCAGGTCCGCTTCGATGCCGCGGATCTTGAGCACGCGAATCACCGCTTCGCCGATCTTGTTGTTGGGCGTCGAGGCACCGGCGGTGATCCCGAGCTCGAACGGGCCGGCGGGGAGCCAGTCCGCGTCCTCCACCTCCGGAGCCGTGGGGCTCAGCTCGGGCTTGTGACGGATCGCGCCGCTGTCCACGTTGATGCAGGAGGCGTCCTCGATGTGGAAGGCGCGCGTGTGCTGCCGGCAGAGGTGGGCCAGGTGGTTGGTGTTGGAGGAGTTGTACCCTCCGATCACCAGCATCACTTGCGGGGGCTCCTTCATCATCGCCGCGACGGCGTCCTGGCGCTCCTGCGTCGCCGAGCAGATGGTCCCGAAGGACCGGAAGTGGGCCTTGATGTAGTCCAGGCCGTGCCGCTCCACCAGCGCGTCGTGGATCTTAATCCCGATGGCAATGGACTCGCTGGCCAGCATCGTGGTCTGGTTGGCGACGCCGACCTTCTCCAGTTCCGCGTCGGGGTCGAACCCCGGCGAGGCCTTGTCCCGGAAGTGGTCGAGGAAGGCCTCCCGGGAGAGGTGTCCGGGGCGGCGGGCGATGTAGTCGCACAGCAGCATGGCCTCGTCCATGTCGCGCACCATGAGGTACTTGCCACCCGGGTACTTGTCCGCCTGGGATGCGGTGGCCCGGGACTCCTCGTGCGAGTACTTGCCATGGATGACCGATGTGAAGCCGTCCCGGGCGTAGCTCTCCACCCGTTTCCACACGTGGAGCACGGATCCGCATGTGGTATCCACCAGGACGCACCCGATCTTCTTCAGCACGTCGAAGTCGTGGATGGTCACCCCGAACGCCGGGATGATGACCACGTCCTGTGCGGTGATGGGGCTGAAGTCGAACCGGCCGTCGGGATCCGGGTGGAGGAAGCGGATCCCCATGTCGGTGAGACGGTGGTTCACGTGGGGGTTGTGGATGATCTCGCCCAACAGGTGGATGACCTTGTCCGGGAACTTGTGGACGGTCTCGTACGCGTAGTCCACGGCCCGGTCCACTCCGTAGCAGAACCCGAACTCCTGGGCCAGCCGCACCGTGACGTCTCCGAAGCGGTCGGTGTAGCCCCGGGCACGGATGCGCTCCACCATCGCCGAATGGTACTCGGCGTCGATGAGGTGCTTCAGCTCCTTCTTGAGGCCGAAGCCCTTCCGGAAGTAGGTCTGCTCCATGGCTCGCGGGCGTTCCTGGCAGGTGGGTCGTTCGGGCCCCAACGTACACCGGGGTGCGGTCCGGGGTCCGCCTCCCGGGACCACCGCGGGGGACCCCCGGGGCGAGGCCGAGGGTAGGTGGGGACCATGTCCTGCTTCGCCCGCCTGGCCTTCTTCTTCGTCGTCATCCCGGTCCTCGAGGTCGTGCTCCTCGTCCGTATCGGGCAGGCGGTGGGGTTCCTCCCGACGCTGGCCGTTGTCCTGGGCACCGGCGTCGTGGGCGCGGCGCTGGCGCGCGCGGAGGGGTTTCGGATCATCGTCCAGGCGCAGAGGGAGTTGGCAGCGGGGCGGATCCCCGGGCAGGCCCTCCTGGACGGGATCTCGGTGCTGGTGGCGGGGGCGTTCCTCGTGGCCCCCGGCATCCTCACCGACCTCGCCGGGATCGCGCTCCTGTTGCCCCCGTCGAGGCGGTGGATCCAACGGAGGGCGCGGGCGCAGTTCGAGGCGGGCACGGGCGGGGGTGCGATGAGGTTCGTGGTTCTGGATCCCTCCGGCTTCTCTGCGCCCTCCGGCGACTCGCAGGGCGACTGGGCCCCGGAACGACGGGCCGACCAGCCCACGGGCGAGCCTGGGCTGGATCCCCGCCACGAGATCCGCATCGAAGCCCGGGAGCCCTGACCCGTGCCGTCTGGGCGCCCGGAGCCTGGAAAGGCCGCCGATCCCCGCCTAGGTTAACCTCCCTCCAACCCCGCACCGGAACCCCGCCCATGTCCGACGACATCGTGTTCCTCGAGAAGCTGCTGGACGCCTCCGGCCCCTCGGGCTTCGAAGTGCGCCCGGCGCGGGTGTGGCGCGAGGAGGCGGCGACGTTCGCGGAAGAGGTGCGGGTGGACGTGGGCGGCAATTCGTACGCCACCATCAACCCGGCGGGGCGGCCGCGGGTCATGCTGGCGGGGCACATCGACGAGATCGGCTTGCAGATCACCCACATGGACGAGAAGGGCTTCGTCTATGTGGACGAGATCGGGGGTTGGGATCCCCAGGTCCTGGTGGGGCAGCGGGTGACGATCCTGGGGCGCGACGGGGACGTGCCCGGGGTCATCGGCAAGAAGGCCATCCACCTCATGACCCCGGAGGACCGCGCCAAGGCATCCAAGACCAAGGAGCTCTGGGTGGACGTGGGCGTCTCGTCACTCGAAGAGGCGCGGGCCCTGGGCCTCCGCGTGGGCGACCCCATGGTCATCTCCCAGAGGCTCCTCCACCTGGCGGGGGACCGCATCGCAAGCCGGGCGATCGACGACCGCATCGGCGCCTACGTGGTGCTCGAGGTGGCGCGGCTCCTGGCGGACGACCCGGGTCACGCATCGGTGACGGCGGTGGCCACGGTCCAGGAGGAGATCGGGTACTCGGGCGGCGGAGCGCGAACCAGCGCCCACAGCCTGGAGCCCGACGTGGCGCTGGTGGTGGACGTCACCTTCTCCACAGACGTCCCCGACATCGAGAAGAAGGAGCTGGGCGACCACAGGATCGGCGGCGGCCCGGTCCTCAGCCGGGGCTCGGCCGCGCACGACGGCGTGTTCGAGATGCTGGCGAAGGTTGCCGAGGAGGAGACGATCCCGTACTCCATCCAGGCATCCCCCAAGTACACCAGGACGGACGCCGACGCCATCTTCCTCACCCGCTCGGGGGTGCCCACCGGCCTGGTCTCGGTGCCGAACCGCTACATGCACTCCCCCAACGAGGTGGTGAGCATCGCGGACCTGCGGCACACCGCGCGGCTCTTGGCCGCGTTCGTCCGGCGCCTGACCCCGGAGACGGACTTCACCCCTCGGTAGCCCCCGCGCTCGCAGGGGGCCGGGGCCCGGGTTCCGTTGACGGCCCCCAGGGCTGCTTCTAGCCTTATGGGCTCCGGCGTCGGCGCCGTGGATCACCCCTCATCCGGAGGGGCGGCCGGTACCGGAGAGCAGGAAGTCCGCACGGGACCACGCCGGCGCGGGTGCAACCGTCTGACGGATTCAACGAGCATGTTTGAAGCTGGCAAGTTGGTGCGGGACCTGCAGGTCATGCGCGACGAGGGGTACCTCTCCGACGCGCTCTTGCGGTACGCGGTACGTACGATCGGGTTGTCCGACAAGCGCTTCAGCTGGACGGGCGTGTACCTGCTCAACGCAGAGGCGAACGAGCTCTGGCTCCACAACTACGTGGGCTCGCCCACGGAGCACGCCAAGATCCCCGTGGGGACCGGGATCTGCGGCCGGGCCGTGGCTGAGAAGGCCAACCTGAACATCCCCGACGTGAGCAAGGAGGCCAACTACCTCGCCTGCGCCCCGGACGTGCAGTCGGAGCTGGTGGTGCTGATCCGTGCCGGGGACGAGATCTTCGGCCAGATCGACATCGACTCGGAGGACCCCAAGGCGTTCACGGAGGACGACGAGCTCCTGGTCCAGAGCGTGGCGGACAAGCTCGCCGAGCAGCTCATGGCCGAGCGCCGCTAGGCGCAACCGGTTGGACGTACACCCGCCGTTCCTGAACGCTGGCAACGCTGGCCCGTTCACGCTGGACGGAACGCGGACATACAGGGTGGGCCGCCGCTCGGCGGTGGTTCTGGATCCGGGCCCGGACGTGGAGGACCACGTCCGGGCCCTCGTCGTCTGGTTGGCCGGCGCCGCCGACGTCCGGGTGGTGGTGACCCACGGCCACCGGGACCACGCCGCCGCCGCGCCCCGGCTCGCGCGGGCGCTGGGAGTACCGGTGATGGGGCCGGCGGGCGTCGGCACGGTGGAGTCGCCCCTGGCGGACGGGGATGCCCTCGTCACCGACGAAGGGACGCTCCGGGCCGTGGACACGCCCGGGCACGCCGAGCACCACCTGTGCTTCCACTGGGAGGAGCGTGGGGCGGTGTTCGCGGGCGACCTGTTGCTGGGAACGGGGGACACCACCTGGGTCGCCGAGTACCCCGGGTGCGTGGCCGACTACCTGGAGTCGCTCGAGCGCGTGCGCGCCCTCGGAGCGACGGTGATCTACCCCGCGCACGGCGACCCCATCACAGACGTGCCGGGCGCCCTCGGCCGCTACCAGGAGCACCGCAGGGGGCGGATCCGTCAGGTGCGGGAGGCGCTGGCGGAGGCGCCCGGAGCGACGCGGGACGAGCTCCTGCGCCGCGTGTACCCGACGCCCATGCCGAGCGCGTTGGAGCGGGCCGCGAAGATGAGCCTGGCCGCGCTCCTCGAGCACGTGAGGAGCGGCGCTGGATCCTGACCGCGGAGCGGTTGCCCGGGGAGCTCCCTCCCATCTATCCTCGGGGGACGCTCCACGCACCCTTGCCCCGCTCCCCTTGAACTCCCTCCTGTCCGGCTCGCTCGAGCAGAAGCTCCGCGGCATCGTGGGCGGCGACCACGTGATCACCGACCCCTCGCGGCTGCTGGTATACGAATCCGACGCGCTCACCGCCTACCGGTGGCCCCCCCGGGCGGTGATCCTCCCGGCCGACACCGCCGAGATGGCAGCGGTGGTCCGGCTCCTCCACGAGGACGGCATCGCCATGACGCCGCGGGGCGCCGGCACCGGCCTGTCCGGTGGTGCGTTGGCCCCGGAGAACGCGGTGATCCTGGGCACCGCCCGGATGACCCGCATCCTCTCGCTGGACCCGGTGAGCCGGGTCGCCCGCGTGCAGGCAGGGGTCGTGAACAACCGCCTCGGCGATGCGGCGCGACCCCACGGCCTCTACTACGCCCCGGACCCGTCCTCCCAGCCCGTGTGCACGCTGGGAGGGAACGTCGCGGAGAACGCCGGGGGACCCCACTGCCTCAAGTACGGCGTCACCTCCCGGTACATCACCGGGCTGACCGTGGTGCTTTCCGACGGGCAGGTGGTGGAGCTGGGCGGCGCGGGGTGCGACCCGGAGGGCCGCTACGACCTGGTGGGGCTCTTCGTGGGCTCGGAGGGCTGCTTCGGGATGGCCACCGAGATCGAGGTGCGCCTCCTTCCCCTCCCCGAAGGCGTGCGGACGCTGCTGGCCATCTTCGCCACCATCGAGGACGCTGCGAGCGCGGTCACGGCCATCATCTCCGATGGACTCCTCCCTGCGGCCCTGGAGATCCTGGATGCGGCCACCATCAAGGCCGTGGAGGCCTCCGTGTTCGCGGCCGGCTATCCCAAGGACGCGGGCGCCGTGCTGGTGGTGGAGTTCGACGGGACCGACGCGGGGCTCGACGCCGACGCAGATCGGGCCGCCGCCCTCTGCCAGGCCGCGGGGGCCCGGGAGGTCCGCCGCGCCACCACCGCGGCGGAGCGGGCCGCCCTCTGGAAGGGGCGCAAGGTGGCGTTCGGCGCCTTCGGCCGCCT
>JBFYZE010000271.1:0-3890 GCA_041309665.1 Gemmatimonadales bacterium
AGCTCGCCATGCTCTTCGGCGGGCGGGTGGCCGAGGAGATCACCTTCGGCCCCGAGGACGTCACCACGGGCGCCGGCAACGACATCGAGCGGGCCACGGCCATGGCCCGGCGCATGGTCACGCAGTTCGGCATGAGCAACGTCATCGGGCTGGTGGCCATCGGCGACGCGGAGCACGAGGTGTTCCTCGGCCGTGAGATCGGCCAGCGCCGGCAGGTGTCCGAGCACACGGCCCGGTTGGTGGACCAGGAGGTGAAGCGCATCCTGGACGAGGCCCACGAGCGGGCCCGGACGGTTCTGGACGAGAACTCGGACCTCCTTCAGCGCATCGCCCAGGCCCTCCTGGAGCGCGAGACGCTGGACCGGGACCAGATCGAGATGCTGGAGCGCGGCGAGCCGCTGCGCCCGATGCCCGAGCTGCCCGCCGAGTCGGTGCCGGGTCAGCTCGCAGCCCGTCCCTCGTCCGCCGCGGCTCCGTCGCTGGCCCTCCCAGGCGGGGACGGGCCGCTCCCGGGCCCGGCCCCGGGCGTGGTGGAGGCCGACGGCGAGGAGCGCTCCCCGTCGTGAACTGGCGCATCCGGGGAGGCTCGCTCGCCCTGGACGCCCCGCTGGTCATGGGGATCGTGAACC
Organism: Gemmatimonadales bacterium; assembly: GCA_041309665.1. Classification (GTDB taxonomy): domain Bacteria; phylum Gemmatimonadota; class Gemmatimonadetes; order Longimicrobiales; family Gaopeijiaceae; genus SZUA-318. Next base: position 630 of record JBFYZE010000271.1, read on the forward strand.
TCACCCCCGACTCCTTCTCCGACGGGGGCCTCCTGGGTGACGTGGAGGCCGCCCTGGACCACGCGCGGGCCTTGGTGTCGGCCGGCGCGGCCATCCTCGACGTGGGCGGCGAGTCCACCCGCCCGGGCGCAGCGCCGGTGAGCGAGGAGGAGGAGCGAGCGCGCATCCTCCCATTCGTCAGGCGCGCCGCGGCGGAGTTGGGCGTCCCCGTCTCGGTGGACACGCGCAAGGCCGCGGTGGCCCGCGCGGCGCTGGACGAGGGCGCCTCGGTGGTCAACGACGTCTCGGGCCTGGCCTTCGACCCGGCCATGGCCGAGGTGTTGGCCAAGGGGGGCGCCGGCGCCGTGCTCATGCACATGCGCGGCGTGCCGGCCACCATGGCGGGGCTGGCGACGTACGGGAGCGTGGCGTCGGAGGTGGCGGCGGAGCTCGGCTCGGCGGTGGCCCGCGCCAGGCAGGCGGGGATCTCCGACGAGGCGGTGGTGTTGGATCCAGGGTTGGGCTTCGCCAAGACGCCCGCGCAGTCGCTGGCGCTCCTCGCGGACCTGGCGCCCATCCGCGCCCTGGGGTTCCCGGTGCTGGTGGGGCCCAGCCGCAAGAGCTTCCTCGGCGCGGTTCTGGGCGTGCCGCCCGAGCGGCGCGCGACGGGCACCGCGGCGGCTTGCGTGGTCGCGTACCTTGGGGGGGCCCGGATCTTCCGGGTCCACGACGTGGAGCCCGTGGCCCAGGCGCTGGCCGTGGCCCGCGCCATCCTGCAGGCCGGAGAGGGTGAGGGAGCGGCGGTGACGAGGAGGAGCGAAACCAGGTGAGCCGTCTGTGGGAGCAGCTTCAGTTCCTCGGGCCCGGGTGGACGGACCTGTTCGAGATCCTGGTGGTGGCGTTCCTCCTCTACCGGATCCTCGTGGTCATCCAGCGCACCCGCGCCATGCAGATCCTCCTGGGGCTGGTGCTCCTGGCGCTCGGGTACTGGCTCTCCCGCCTCCTGGACCTGATCCTCATCCGCACGCTCCTGGAGGCGTTCTTCCAGTACGGCGCCATCGCCGCCCTGGTGGTGTTCCAGCCCGAGCTGAGGGCCGCGCTGGCCCGCCTGGGGCAGAGCCGCATGATCCGGGTCTTCCAGCGCCTGGAGAACAGCGAGGTGGTGGACGAGCTCGTGGAGGCGGTGCAGCGCCTGTCCCGCTCCCGGGTCGGCGCCATCATCGCGCTGGAGCGGGAGGTGAGTCTCGACGGCTACGCGGAGTCCGGGACGGCGGTCCAGGCCCGCGTGTCGGCGGAGATGCTCGCCACCATCTTCACGCCCTACTCCCCCCTCCACGACGGCGCGGTCCTCATCCGCGGCGACGAGATCCACACCGCCGGCGCGATCCTTCCGCTCACCCAGTCCACCGTCCCGGACCGCTCCCTGGGGACGCGGCACCGGGCGGCCCTGGGCCTGTCGGAGGAGACCGATGCCGTGGTGCTCGTGGTGAGCGAGGAGACGTCCCAGGTCTCTGTGGCCCAGGGTGGGCGCCTGGAGCGGGACGTGTCGCCGGAGCGGGTCCGGGAGCTCCTGGGCGAGGCGCTTCCGGCGGCACGGGTCCCGCGCGCCGCGTCGGCGGCGCGAGGGTAGCCGATGGATACCGAGTACCGACTGCTCAGGCTTTTCGCGGACGGGGGGTGGATGATGTATCCCATCCTGCTCTCGTCCCTCATCGGTCTCGGCGTGATCCTCGCGAAGGCCTGGACGCTCTGGCATGCCCACTACGGGACCCGCCACCTCCTGGCCTCGGTGAGGGAGGCGGCCGCGGCGGGCCGGCTCGACGAGGCGCTGGACATCGCGTCCGCGGGCCGCGGGCCCGCGGCGGCCATCCTCGTGGTCGGGCTGCGGCGGATACGGAGCGGGAGCCTCGCCGAGGGCGAGCTCGAACAGGCCGTGTCCACCACCGGCGCCATCGAGCTCGGCTTCCTGGAGCGGGGCCTGGTCGTGCTCGCCACCGTGGCCAACGTGGCGCCGCTCATGGGCTTCCTCGGCACCGTCGCCGGCATGATCATCGCCTTCGGCGCCATCGAGGTCGCCGGCGACGTGGAGCCTGCGCTGGTGGCCGGCGGGATCAAGGTCGCGCTGCTCACGACGGCGGCGGGGCTCATGATCGCCATCCCCGTGAACGTCGCCTACAACTTCTTCGTTACGCGCATCGACCAGCTCATCGTGGACATGGAGCAGGGCACCCAGGCCGTGCTCAACCTGGCATGGGACCTGGACCGCAGGGGCCTGATCCGCATCCGCAAGCGGGCGAGGAGGAAGGGGGCCTGATGCTGACCCGGAGCCGGCGCAGCGTGAGCGGGGAGATCCCGGTGGCGTCCACGGCGGACATCGCCTTCCTCCTGCTCATCTTCTTCCTGGTGTCCACCACCTTCCCCAAGGACAAGGGGCTGGCCATCGTCCTCCCCGCGCCTTCGGAGCAGGTGGAGGTGAGCCAGCGGGACATCCTGCACCTGGCCATCCGCCTCGACGGGGTGGTGGAGGTGAAGCGGGGGGAGAGCCAGCAGATCCAGGAGATCCGGCCCCGGGAGGTGGAAGGGCTCTGGCGGCAGGAGTTCTCCTCGAACCCGAGCCTGGTCGCGGCCATCCGGACGCACCCGGAGGCCCCGTACCGGTTCACCGTGGACGTTCTGGACGCGCTCCAGAGCGCCAACGCCCAGCGCATCTCGCTCCAGGTGCTGGAGCCCGGGCCATGATCTCCAGGGGCCTCCAGAAGCGGTCCAAGCCGCAGGCCGAGATCCCCGGGGCCTCGCTGGCGGACATGGCGTTCCTGCTGCTCATCTTCTTCATGGTGAGCACCCGCTTCCCCCGGGACGAGGACCGGCCCATCGAGTGGGCGGTGGCGTCGGCGGCGAAGCGGATCGACGCGAAGCAGAAGGACATCCTCAACGTCTGGCTCCAGCGGGACGGGACGGTCTACATCAACGACCAGCGCCTGGAGATGGAGGTGGTGTCCGACGTGGTCGCGCCCCTCTACGCGGGCTCTGGAGAGGCCCTCGTCATCTCCGTCCGGGGCGACCGGGAGACGCCGTACGCCCTCGTGGACCAGCTCCAGCAGGAGCTCGTGTCCGCGGGGGTGGTACGCGTCGTGTTCGCCACCCGGCTGGAACAGCGCATGCAGGGCCAGAGGCGATGAGCGCACCCGCTGGCTTCCCCGAGGGCGAGAAGGCCCCCCCGGCGCGCCGGCGGGGCCGCTCTTCGTTATAAATCTCAGCCAAGTAACGAGAAAGACTCGCACA
>JBFYZE010000272.1:0-3325 GCA_041309665.1 Gemmatimonadales bacterium
TCGTCAAGGCCCTCGAAGGCCACGGAGTCGAGCTGGTCTTCGGGTATCCGGGCGGCGCCAATCTCCCCCTCTACGACGAGCTGGCACGCTCGTCCATCCGCCACATCCTGGCCCGCCACGAACAGGGGGCGGCCCACATGGCCGACGCCTATGCCCGGGCCACCGGCAAGGTGGGCGTGTGCACCGCCACCAGCGGCCCCGGCGCGACCAACCTCGTCACCGGCATCGCCACCGCCTACATGGACAGCTCGGCGCTGGTGGCGATCACCGGGCAGGTGTCGCGCCACCTCATCGGCAATGACGCCTTTCAGGAAGTGGACACGACGGGGATCACCATCCCCATCACCAAGCACAACTACCTGATCCAGGACGGCGACGAGCTCTCTCGGACCGTCGCCGAGGCGTTCTACCTGGCGGGGAGCGCCCGGCCCGGCCCGGTCCTGATCGATGTTCCCAAGGACATCCTGCTGGGCCAGTGCACGCCGGGCGATGCCGGGCCGCCCCAGCTGGAGGGGTACCGCCCCACCCTCAAGGGGCACCCCGGCCAGATCAAGCGAGCCGCGGCGGCCATCAAGGCGGCGGAACGCCCGGTCATCATCGTCGGAGGCGGCATCCGGACCCCGGCATCCTACCAGGCCCTGGTCGCCCTGGCGGAAGGCCAGGAGATCCCCGTGGTGTCGACCCTCATGGGGAAGGGCTCGTTCCCGAATTCGCACCGTCTGTACCTGGGGCTGTACGGCTACCACGGCCGCATCGCCGCCAACACGGCCATCACCGAGGCGGACGTGATCATCGGGGTGGCGACGCGCTTTGGCGACCGCTCTACGGGGAGCGCGCTGCACTTCGCCCCGCAGGCCAAGATCGTCCACATCGACATCGACCCGGCCGAGGTCGGGAAGAACATCCCGGCCCTGATCCCCATCGTGGGCGACGCGGATCACATCCTCGGGGAGCTGGTGGCCCAGATGAAGGGCGCGACCCATCCCGACTGGCTGGCTCGCCTGCAACGAAAAGCGGAGAAGCACCCCCTGGCGGATCTCAGCGGCGACGTCACGATCCCCAAGGTGCTCCGCGCCCTCAAGGCGCTCTGTCCGGATCCCCTGCTCGTAACCGATGTCGGCCGCCACCAGATTTTCGCCGCCCACTACTTCCCGGTCGATTCCTGCCGCTCGTTCCTGACCTCCGGCGGGCTCGGCACCATGGGATTCGGACTGCCCGCGGCCATCGGGGCGAAGCTCGGGTGCCCGGACCGGCCGGTGGTGGCCGTCTGCGGGGATGGCGGCTTCCTCATGACATGCCAGGAGCTGGTCACGGCTGCGGTCGAGAAGGTGCCGGTCGTGGCGCTGGTGATGCACGACAATTGTCTGGGCATGATCCGCCAGTTGCAACACGCCTTCTACGGCAAGCGATTCACGTCATGCGACCTGGGGGACGCGGTGGACTTCGCACGGCTGGCGGAGAGCATGGGCGCGGTGGGAATCACGGTGGCCCGCGAGGCGGACATCGCGCCCGCCCTGGCGCGGGCGCTCGAGGCGGGGCGGCCCTGCGTGCTGGACTGCCGGATCGACGCGCCCGCCAACGTCTATCCCATGGTCACCGGCGCCACCCTGATGGACTACATCGAGTAGAGGAACCGATGAGCCAGAAGCATACCATCTCGATCCTGTGCAACGACACCCCCGGAGTGCTGACCCGGATCTCCGGCCTCTTCTCCCGGCGGGGCTTCAACATCGAGAGCCTGAGCGTCGGCAACACGGAGACCAAAGGGAAGAGCCGCTTCACCATCGTCGTGCACGGGGACGACCGGGTCCTCGAGCAGGTGCGCAAGCAGCTCCAGAAGCTGATCCACGTCATCAAGGTCTGGGACATCACGCCCGAGCAGGCCATCGAGCGCGAACACGCCCTGATCAAGGTGGACGTGGAGCGCGGGGCGAAGGGCGAATTGCTCCAGATCATCACCGCCGTGGAGGGCCGGATCATCAGCTCCTCGGGTACCCTCTGGACCCTGGAAGTGACCGGCGACCCTGGGCAGGTGGACAACGCGCTCAACTTGTTCAAGGGTTACAACATCGTCGAGACCATCCGCACCGGCCGGATCGCCCTGGAGCGCTAGCGCGGCGCCGTGCCGCGCCGGCCCCGGCGACCCACCATCCCCCCGTTCACGCCGCCTCTGCATCGGCGCGGCGGATTGTGTCACGCTGCGCCGAGCCCCGGGCCGTTCGCTGAGGGGTCACCGGCTAGGCCGCCCAGGCGGCGGTCCGCTCACCGGATCGGGTCAGCCCGGCGCCGCCCACCCCAACCTCGCAGGCCGCCCGCGAACCGCGGGCGGGGATCCGACGGATCATTCATGGACACGCCGAAGGTACCATCGTATGCCGGCCTCACGCCCGACACCGTCCTGGACGCCCTCGAGAGCGTGGGGCTCCGCGGCGACGGGCGGCTGCTGGCCCTCAACAGCTACGAGAACCGGGTGTACCAGATCTGGATGGAGGACGGGCCGCCGCTGGTGGCGAAATTCTACCGGCCGGCGCGCTGGTCGGAGGCCGCCATCCTCGAAGAGCACGCCTTCACGCGCGAGCTATTCGAGCGTGAGCTCCCGGTGGTCACGGCCGCGGCGGTCGGCGGGCGGGTGCTCCACGAGTTCCGCGGTTTCCGGTTCGCCGTGTTCCCCAAGCGGGGCGGACGGGCGCCGGAACTGGAGGACCCCAAGACGCTCGAGTGGATGGGCCGCTTCCTGGGGCGGATCCATGCCGTCGGGGCGCTCGCGCCGTTCTGCGACCGGCCCAGCATCGGGATCCCGAGCTTCGGCGAGGAGCCGCGCGACTACCTCCTGGCTCACGGATTCCTCCCGCCCGATCTCGCCGACACGTGGGCGCGCGTGGTGGAGCTGGCACTCGACGGCATCCGGCGCTGCTACGACCGGGCCGGTGCCGTCCGGACGCTGCGCCTCCACGGCGACTGCCATGCGGGCAACGTGCTCTGGACCGACGACGGCCCCCATTTCGTGGATTTCGACGACAGCCGGATGGGGCCGGCGGTGCAGGACCTGTGGATGCTCCTCTCGGGGGACCGCGCGGTCATGACCGGCCAGCTCACCGACCTGTTGGCGGGCTACGAAGACTTCTTCGAGTTCGACGTGCGCGAACTGAACCTCGTCGAGGCGCTGCGGACACTCCGCATGATCCACTACTCGGCCTGGCTCGCCCGGCGCTGGGACGATCCGGCCTTCCCCGCCGCCTTCCCGTGGTTCAACACGCCACGCTACTGGCAGAACCAGATTCTTGAGTTGCGAGAGCAGGTGGGCCTGCTGGACGAGGCCCCCCTC
>JBFYZE010000273.1:0-3951 GCA_041309665.1 Gemmatimonadales bacterium
ATGAAGCACTCCTCCGACCTCAACCTGGATCGGCTCAAGCGTGCCGGAATCGGTGCCTTCTTCCGCCCGAGCCAGCTCGAACCGCTGGGGATCGCCTACGACGAGCTCCGACGGCTCGTGAAGCGCGGCCAGGTCGAGCACGTGGGCCGCGGTCTGTACCGCCTGGCCGGCGTCGAGCCTACCGAGCACTACACCCTCGGTGCGGTCTGCGCCCGGGTGCCCGAGTCCATCGTTTGCCTCCTCTCCGCCCTCAGCGTCCACGAGATCGGCACGCAGCTTCCGCATCAGGTCTGGCTCGCCATTCCCCACAAGGCCGACCCACCGCGGGTCCCAGGCATCAAGGTTCGCCTGCTGCGCTTCAGCGGCGCGGCGTGGTCGCATGGAGTCCTGCCGACGCAGTTCGAGGGAGTGCCTGCGCGCATCACCTCTCCGGCCCGGACGATTGTCGACTGCTTCCGGTTCGAGCGCCTGGTCGGGCGCGAGGCTGCCCTCGAGGCTCTCTACGACGCACTTCGGCGGAGAACCGTGTCGACGGACGCTCTGATGCGCGTCCTGGACGTTCTCCCCAGCCGTCGCCTCCGCACGGCTCTGGAGGTGATCGCGCCATGAGCCCCGACGTCCCCGCGTCGGTCAAGGTTCGCCTGCGCTGAAGGGAGCCGGCCTGCTCGCCCTGTGGATGGCCGATCCCCATCGCACGACCCGAGACGTGGATCTCCTGGCCTCCGGTGACGGTGCCCGAAGGTTAACCCCTGACACCCCGGCCAGGTGGGACATCTTCACCCGCCACAAACGGGACATTTTCGTCCGGCGTTGACACCCCGCCCCTTGCTCCTGGTGCTGGGACATCGGTATGTTGTTTCCGGGGAATTATCATACCGAGGTGGCCCGTGAAGACCCCGAGGCTCAAAGAAGGACGCGTCTACAGGACGGAGACGTTCCGCGACCTGGACAGCAACCCTACGCGGCTGGTGAAGCGCCTGGTAAGGCAGGGACGGCTCACGCCCCTGAGCAAGGGCCTCTACTATGCGCCACGCGAAAGCTCCTTCGGGCCCGTGCCGCCCCGAGAGGACGAGGTCCTGCGTGCCTTCTTCCGAGGCAAACCCTATCTGAGGACGGGCCCGTCGACCTGGAACGCCCTGGGCCTGGGTGCGACCATGGTCGAGGTGTGGCCGTTGGTCTATAACACGACCCGCAGCGGTCGCGTTGAGCTTGCCGGCAAGCCCTTCGAGCTCCGCCGCGTACGCTTCCCCCGGCAGGCCACGCCGGAGTTCTTCGTGGTCGATCTGATCGAGAACCGCGGCCGAGCCGGGCTGGATGTGACGGTGGCCCGTCACGCATTGGTCCAAGCCCTGAGGGCCGGTCGCTTTTCCTGCGAGGGCATGGAGGACATGGCCGAACGTTTCGGCACCCAGGCGACCCGGGACTTCGTGCAGTCCGCACTCGCTGAGGCCGCATGAGCGTGCCCGGTAGGGGCTTCCTGCACGACGACCCCGAGTTCGGCGACGCGTTGGCGATCGTCGCCGACCAGCGGGGGCTGAGCGAGCCGCTCGTCGAGAAGGACTACTGGATCACGCACACGCTGTGGGCTCTCGCCGAAGCGAAGCTCACCGTCTCCCTCAAGGGCGGGACCAGCCTATCGAAGGGGTTCGGCCTGATCCAGCGGTTCTCGGAGGACCTGGACGTCAAGATCGAGAGTCCCGAGTTGCCGCCAGTCCCAAGCTGAAGGAGCACGTCCAAGGCCGCGGTCAGCGCGAGACGCGCCTACTTCGGCTCGCTCGGCGAGATGCTCCGTGTGCCCGGTGCCCATGTGGAGGAGGACGGGGCGCTCCGGGACGAGGCGTGGCGCTCGGCGACGTTCAGGGTGACGTATCCGAAGCGCTCCGCCGGCGTGCTGCCGGCGGTGATGAGGCCCCATGTTCAGATCGAGGTCGGGTCAGCGCGCGTCACTCCCGGAGCGCCTCGTCCCCTGACGTCGTGGCTCCACGAGTTCGTCGATGGTCAGGGCCGGCTCGGGACCGAGTTCATCCCGAACCTGCCCGGCCACGTGCAGTGCGTCTCGCCGCTCGTCACGCTCCTTGAGAAGATCGAGGCCATCGCTCGCAGGTTCGCCCGGGACCCGCTTGACCCGCCCGCGTTCGTGCGGCATTTCGAGGACGTGTGCCACATCCTCGACTCCGTGAGCCCCCAGGACTTGGAGCCTACACGGGAGCTTCGCCGGGAGATGATCGAGGCCGGCGACCTCCATCGTCCCCTGGACCCTGGCGATGCGGCGTGGGCCCACGATCCCGAACTCGAGTCCTGGGCCCGGATCGAGCAGGCGTGGGAGGACACGGCCGGGCTGTTCTGGGGCGAGCGCGTGCCCTTGCAGGACTGCGCGACTCGGATCCGGGCCTTTCTCGCCGAATTGGCGTAATCGGTACAGTCGAGACCGGCCGCCGTGGAAGCATCGTGACGGGCTCGCCGCCCCTCACACCCCCCCCACCCTCCTCCCCGCCAGGAACACCAGAGTCCCCCGCACCGCCTCGCCCTCGAGCCCGTACTGATCCCGGATCACCTCGCGGTACGCCTCGATCTGCGGCCGGTAGTGCCGCGTGCGCTCCTCCACCGCGGCATCGTCGCCCGGGGCCATCGCGTCGGTCTTGAAGTCCAGGACGTGGGCCTCCACCACCCGGCCCGCGCGCTCGATGAGCACGAGCCGGTCGATGGACCCTTCCTGGATCTCGTCGCCCTTGCGGCGCGCGAACGGGCGCTCGGTCTCCACGCGCACGGTCACGTCCGGATCGGCGGGGTACGCGCTCCGGACGAGCGCCGCCCGGACGGGCTCCCGCCCCAGCCAGGTGCGGAACTCCCGGATCAGAGCGGCCACCTCCGCCGCCGGCATCCTGGGTGCCTTCTCCCGGGCCAGGGCTTCAAGCGCCGCGTCGTCGGGGAGGCCGTCGTCCACCCACTGCACCTTCTCGCACCAGGCGTGGACCACGTCGCCCCGCTCCCGGGCGCGGGCGTTGTCCAGCCGGAGGACGAGCGGCAGATCCACCCTTTCCCCGCCTTCCAGGCTCGAGGGGCTCCGCCGCGCCAGGTTGCGGCCGGGCCGGGCCGGGGGCGGGGTGAGGAGAAGGGCCGCGGGATCGCGGCGGGGCCGGGCCGGCCGCTCGTCCCCCGCCACTTCCTCCATGGGCGCCTTCAGGTGCCACTCCGGGTCGCCCCGGTCCGGGATCGTCTCGGGGAAGGTCTCGGGCTTGGTGAGGCCGAGGGCGTGGCGGATGAGCCGCGCGGGGCTCTTCGCCGTGCCCCCCGCCGGCGGCACCACCAGGTGCAGCGCGTAGCGGGCGCGGGTGAGCGCCACGTAGAGCACGCTAAGGGCGTCGCGCAGGTCGGCGGCCCGCTCCTGCGCCCGGGCCTCCTCCACCTCGGGGAAGTAGGGGAGCAGCTTCTGGGAGAGGCCCGGGTACACCCGGGTCACGCGGCCGGTGGCGGGGTCCCGCAGCGGCACGGCGATCCCCCGGCCCTTGTCCGCCATCGAGTACTGGAGCTCGGGGAGCACCACCACGTCGAACTGGAGACCCTTGGCCTTGTGCACGGTCATCACCTGCACCCGGGCGGAGGAGGGGTCCTCCACCACCTCCTTGCCCACGTACCGGATGAAGTCCCCGGGCCGGAGCGTGGAGCGCTCGTCCCACCGGTGCCCCAGCTCCACGAGCTGGAGCAGGCGCTGCACCTGGCGGCGCTCGCACCGCGCTGCCACCGCGGCGACCCACCCGGCCAGCGTGGGCCCGTAGCCGTCCCGAGCCAGCGCCCGGCGCACCCGGCCCGAGAGCCTCCGGGCGGCCGCCGCGTCCCGCCAGTCGCCGTACTCCACCGCCGCGCCCAGCGGCGTCATGGCCACGTGGTAGCGCGCCACCGTGTCCTGGGGATGGTCGGCCAGCTGCAGCAGCGAGAGGATGGCGTTGACGG
>JBFYZE010000274.1:0-3225 GCA_041309665.1 Gemmatimonadales bacterium
GGCCCGCCGGCTCGCCCGGTCGGGGTACGCCGTCGCTCTGGCGGCGCGCCGCGTGGACCGCCTCGCCGAGGTGGCCGCGGCCGTGCGGGCCGAGGGCGGGACGGCGCTCCCCCTGGCGTGCGACGTGCGGGAGCCCGACCAGGTGCGCGCCGCCGTGGCGGCCGCGGTGGGCGCGTTGGGGCCCGTGGACCTTCTCGTGGCCAACGCGGGCGTGAGCGGGATGACGCGACCGGAGGACTTCTCGGCGAGCAAGGTCGAGGACGTGATGCGGACGAACTTCCTCGGCCCGGTCTACGCCGTGGAAGCGGTCCTCCCATCCATGCTGGTGCGCCGCTCGGGTCACCTGGTGGCGGTGGGAAGCCTCGCCGGATACGGTGGCCTCCCGAAGACCGCCGCCTACTCCGCGAGCAAGGGGGCACTCCACAACTTCTTCGAGAGCCTCCGGCTGGACCTGCGGGGGACCGGGGTGGACGTCACGGTGATCACCCCGGGCTACGTGAAGACCGAGCTCACCGCGAGAAACACCTACCGCATGCCGTTCCTCCTGGAGCTGGACGACGCCGTGGAGCGCATGGTGCGGGGGATCGAGCGCCGCGACGCGCTGGTCGCGTTCCCGCTCCCCTTCTTCGCGCTCGCGTGGATGGCGCAGATCCTCCCCGCCTCCATCTACGACCGGATCGGCGCGCGCGTGCGGAGGGAGAAGCGGGAGGAGGCGCCGTGAGGGGGCCGAACACGCGGAGGGGGCGGCGGGCCCCCGCTGTGGCGCGGGGCTAGCCCTCCGGGTTCCTCACCACCTGGCCCCCCTTCATCACCTTCAGCACCCACGCCCCGGCAACGAGGGTCAGGGCCATCACGCCCCTCCCCGCCGCCACCAGCGCCCCGCCGATCTGCTGGTCCCTGGAGAGCATCCCGAACTTCATGAGCACCACGGTCCAGTCGTGGCTGTCCACGTCCACCGGCCCGAAGGGCGAGACCAGGGGAAGCGCCTGCGTGCGGGCGTCCGCAGCGTAGACGCCTGCGTCCACCAGCGCGGTGCCGAGCCAGAAGAGGCAGACGGTGGCACCGAACGGGTCGCCCTGCTTCCAGGCCATGTAGAGCGCTGCGGCCACGGGCACGAGGAGTTGGAAGAGGGTGCCCGCCGCCGCCGTGAGCACCCGGTTCTCCGACCAGAAGAAGAACGCGTGCCCCATCTCGTGGAATCCCAGGGTGATCCCCGAGAAGAGGGACCAGGGCTCGGGGTCGGTGACGTACGCCTTGAACGCCCAGGCCAGCGCAAGGAGCACGGGAGCGCGCAACCACCACCGCCGGCCGGCGGCGCGGGCCTCGACCCACCCCCGGAGCCCCGTGGCCGTTCCGTCTCGGATCTGGCCGGGGGCGGTGGCTGGACCGCGGGGAGCCGCAGTCAGCGGCCCGGCTCCCGCACCATCTCGCCTCCCTTCATCACCATCACCACCCGACGGAGCGCCCTGATGTCCTTCGTCGGGTCGCCCTCCACCGCCAGCAGGTCGGCGAGGAGCCCGGCTCGCACCCTCCCCCGGTCGTCGAGCTCCAGGAGGTCGGCGTTCCCCGAGGTGGCGGTTTGCAGCACCGCCTCGGGGGTCATGCCGTAGTCCACCATGAGCTCGGCCTCCAGGGCGTTGTCGCCGTGGGCGTACACGCCCACGTCGCTGCCGAAGACGATCTTCACGCCGGAGGCGAGCGCCGCGGCGAAGCTCTCCTTCTTGCGGCGGATGGACTCGGGCTCCGGGTCGACCCCCGGCCGCCACCCGGCGTAGGTCCGGGTCGAGTAGCCGGCGGCCACCGTCGGGCACAGGGCGACGCCGCGCTCCGCCATGAGCTGGAACGTCTCCAGGTCGCCGGCGTCTCCGTGCTCGATCGTCTTCACCCCGGCCAGCGCTGCGCGCATCATCCCCTCCTTGGTGGCGGCGTGCGCCGACACGCGCCGCCCCGCGCTCTCCGCGACCTGCACGAGGAGCGCCAGCTCCTCGGTGGTGAAGCTGGCCCGCGCTTCCCCTCGCGCGCCCCAGCGGTAGTCGGCGTACACCTTCACCCAGTCCGCGCCCTTCCCCATCTGCCTCCGGGCCTCGCTCACCAGACCGTCGTGTCCGTCGGCCTCCACCGCACCCTTGGGGAGGTCCCACTCCACGGCCCCCTTGGGCCCGTAGCTCCCGGTGGCCACGATGGCCGGTCCGGCGACGAGCAGGCGCGGCCCGGGGACGACGCCCTTCTCGATGGCGGCCTTCAGACCCACGTCGGCGTAGCCGGCTCCCTCGGTGCCCAGGTCGCGCATGGTCGTGAACCCGGCCATGAGCGTCGCGCGGGCGTGCGCGACGCCGCGGGCCACGCGCTCGCCCATCGACTCGAAGAGGACCTGGTCGTTCCACGTGGTCTCGTCGTACGGGTGGAGCAGGATGTGGCTGTGCCCTTCGATGAGGCCGGGGAGAAGCGTGACGCCCGGAAGCTCCATCCGGCGGGCGCCCCGGGGCGCGTCCACCGACGGCCCCGCGGCGGCGATGCGCCCGCCCTGGACCAGGACCGACCACCCCTCGTGCATCACCTCTCCGTCGAAGACGCGGGCGGGATGGAGGAGGAGCGCGTCCTGCGCGGCGGCGGGGGAAGACACGGGGGCGGCGAGCGCGACGGCGACGAGAGCCGCGATGGCGAGGGTGGCGCGGAGCATGGGAACCTCTCCCGGGGGGGCGTGGCGACCCCGCCAACTTCGGCGCGGGACGACGCCGACGCCAGCGGCGCGGATCCCCGTTCCCGCCCACCGTTCCCAGGCGCCTCCGCGCCGCCTATCTTGCCACCGCCCGCCCGTTCCCTCACCCGTTCCCGAAGATCCCATGACCGACCGCGTCAGCACGCTGCTTGGAGGGCGCCGCGAGCGCCTGGAGCGCCTGCTGGGCCGACGCCTCGAGGCGCCGCGCACCGGCCCCCGCTCCCCGCTCCCGGAAAAGGTGAGGACCTTCCTCCGCGAAGAGGCCGAGGACCTGTACTGGAACGAGCTCGAGTGGGAGCACATCACCGACGAGGAGTCCCTGGAAGGCGGCCCGCTCACGGAACTGGCCTTCCCGGGATTCCTTGCCTTCGTGCGCGGGCTGCTCCTCACCGAGGTCATGCCCGACGCCAAGGCGCCGGCCAGCCCCCGACCCGAGGTGGTGGAGGACGTCCTCGGCTTCCTCGCCGCCCGCGTGGTGGAGCTGGAGGACGGCCTGGCGGCACCCC
>JBFYZE010000275.1:0-10757 GCA_041309665.1 Gemmatimonadales bacterium
TGTGCAGCGACGGCGTGCACATCTGGGCCGACTCGGCAGTGGCCTACTCGGCGCAGAACATGTCGCACCTTCTGGGCTCCGTCCGGTACCTCGACCGCACGCGGGAGCTGCGCGCCGACGAAGCCCGCTACTTCTCCCAGGCCGCCCGCATCCAGGCGTACGGCCACGTGTTCGTGCGCGACACCGTCCAGGGCTCGGAGATCGAGAACGGCGACCTGGTCTATCTGCGCAGGGCGAGCTTCCGCGAGCAGGAGCAGATTACGGTCATCACGGGGCCGGACGGTGTGCGCCCGCGCGCGCGCCTGTACATGAAAGCGGCGGCCGTGGACCCGACGGCTACGGGCCCGCTCCCGGACAGCGCGGTGACACGCGATACGACCAAGGTCCCCTACCTGGTGGTTGGGGACCGCCTCTTCCTCCAGGGCGACCAGTACTTCCTGGCCAGCGGCAACGTGGAGATCGAGCGGGACTCGCTCGACGCGCGCGCAGACACCGCCGAGTACGACCAGGTTGCAGCTCGTATGCTGCTCAAGGGCTCGGCGCGCGTGGAGGGCGGCACGTACACGCTCTGGGGGCGCACCATCAACCTGGCCATCCCGGAAGGAGAGGTGACCAGCGTGCGGGCGGTGCGCGACGGGATTCTGGTGGGCGAGGAACTGCGCCTCGAGGCACCCCTGGTGCAGCTCTTCCTGACCGACGGCGCCATGGAGCGCCTGGTGGCGACGCCGCTCCCGCGGGATCCCGACTCGCCCCCGGTGACCGCGGAGGACAGCGCCATGCTGGCCCGGCCGGTGGCCGAGGCCGAGGACTTCCGGCTGACGGCGGACTCCGTGGAGGTCCTGGCGCCGGGTGAGGTCCTGGACCGGATCTTCGCCGCGGGCAACGCCCGGGGCGCGTCCTCGGGCCGGGATTCCCTTAACGTGCCGGGATTGCCGGATCTCGCCCGCACCGATTGGCTCGAGGGCGACACCATCGTCGCCACCTTCTCCAAGCCGGAGGAGAACCTCGATCTGCCGCCGGACACCGCCACCGACGAGTATCGGCTGGAGGAGCTCGTGGCCCGGGGCTCGGCGAGGAGCCTGTACCGGATGGCCTCCTCGGACAGCACCTCCCGCCCCGGAGTGGATGCGCCCGCCGTGCACTACGTGACGGGCAAGGCCATCCGCATCGTCATGGCGGAGGGCGAAGTGGAGCGCATGGAGGTGGACGGCCCGACCCGGGGCTGGCACCTGGAGCCCGACACGCGGCGCGCGGGCTCCGACAGCGTGGCGATCCCCGATTCGACGGCGCCTCCGCCCGACACCGTGTCGGTGCGGGCCGGAGCGGCTGGACGGCGAAGCGAGGAAGCCGGATCCCGGACCCCTCCCGGTGAGGGCGGGGAGGCGGGCGCAGCACCGGGCGCCGCGGCGCTGCCGGGCGCGGTGAAGGGACCACGTGGACGCCGACGCGGGAGCCGAAGGTGACGACGCGAGAAGGGATGAAGGAGTGGGTGAAGGGCCTGGGCGCCCATGACCTCTCGGTGGCCGTGGGCCTCCGCGAGCTCGTGCACCGCGCCGACGGCGGCGGACGCGCGGAGCGCGGCGTCTGGATCGCGTCGGTGCGGGACTCGCTGGAGGAGCTGTCGGAGGCGCTGGGGAGCCACGGCGCCTCGATGCTCGGGTCCGACGCCGAAGCCCTGGCGCACTTCCTCGAGGAGCAGGTGATCCCGCGCCTGGAGCGCTCCGGCCTCGCGGTGCGGGACGCCGGCGGCCAGGCCTGGGAGGCCCTCACCGTGGAGCCCGCCCTGTGGGCCCAGGTGGCGCCGGCGAGGGAGGACGTGCTCGCGGAGCTGGACCGCGCGCTGGAGGCGCTGGGGGCGGCCAGGTCGCGGGCGTTCGAGGTGGAGCAGGTCCAGGCGGACCGGGGCGGAGTGAGCCACCTGTACGCCGGAGGGCTCACGAAGATCTACCGCCGCCGCCACGTGGTGAGCGAGGTGGACATCTCCGTGCACCAGGGAGAGACCGTCGGTCTCCTCGGGCCCAACGGGGCCGGCAAGACGACCACCTTCTACATGATGGTGGGGCTGATCCCGCCCAACGCGGGGAAGGTCTTCCTGGACGGAGAGGACCTGACCAACGTGCCCATGTACCGGCGCGCGCGCAAAGGCGTTGGATATCTGGCCCAGGAGCCCTCGGTATTCCGGAAGCTGACCGTGGAAGAGAACGTCCTGGCCATCCTGGAGACGCTCGAGCTTCCCAGGGAGGAGGAGAAGCAGCGCCTGGAGAAGCTCCTCAAGGAGCTGGGGCTCCAGGGACTGCGGAAGAACAGGGCGTACTCGCTCTCCGGCGGCGAGCGCCGGCGGCTGGAGATCACCCGGGCGCTGGTGCAGCGCCCCAAGTTCATGCTCCTGGACGAGCCCTTCGCCGGCATCGATCCCATCGCCGTCAACGACATCCAGATGATCGTGCGCGGGCTGAAGTCCCGCGGCATCGGCGTCATCATCTCGGACCACAACGTGGAGCAGACCCTGGAGATCGTGGACCGCGCCTACATCATGTACGAGGGCCGCATCCGGGTCAGCGGGACCGTGTCCGAGCTGGTGTGGAACGAGGACGTGGCGGAGATCTACCTCGGTCCGACGCTGACGCAGCGCATGCGCAGCCGCTATCCCAGGCCCGCACAGGCCGCTCCGGCGACCGGCGCGGGGGCGTGAGGGGGCGCGCCCGCACGAGCCGACCATGAGCCCGTTCAACGCCAAGCTCTATCAGAGCACCCAGCTTCGGCAGGAGATGCGGATCAACCCTCGCCTGTACCAGGCGATGGAGTTGCTCTACATGCCCCTGCTGGACCTGGAGCAGCATCTGAAGCAGGAGATGGCGGAGAACCCCTTCCTGGAGATGGCGGAGGCCGAGGTCCAGAAGGAGGTCGAGCTCAAGGAGGAGGCCAAGGAGGAGCCGGCCAACGGCGACGTGGACTGGGAGGAGATCCTCCTGGAGGGCTTCGACGTCGGCGGGCGTCGCGCCCAGTACGAGCAGCGTGAGTACGTCGAGCCCAACGCCGTTGGGAGCCAGGACCTCCGCGACTACCTGGAGGAGCAGCTGCGCTACCTGACCCTGTCCGAGCGGGAGCAGCGCATGGGGGAGGAGATCATCGGCGACATCGACGATCACGGATCTCTGTCGTGCTCGCTGGAGCAGGTGGTGGAGGGGGTCAACGCCTGGCTGGTGGAGGTGCGCCCCACCGCTGAGGCCAACGCCCGGTCCCTGCAGGACGAAGAGGAGCGGGAGGCGGAGCTGGCGGAGCTGGAGGCGCTGTTCCGCCCCTACGTGCTCCAGGAGGCCGAGGCCATGCTGGAGGTGATCCAGGGCTTCGACCCTCCCGGGGTGGGCGCACGGGACCTGCGCGAGTCCATCCTCATCCAGCTGCGGCGGAAGGGCGCCCAGGGCACGCCTACCTACGCCATCGTCGAGAGCCACTTCGACGCGCTCCTCAACCACCGGTGGAACGACATCGCCCGCGCGCTCGGCCTGAGCGCTCGCGAGGTGCAGGACACCGCCGACCAGATCAGCCGCCTGGACCCGAAGCCCGGCACGGCCTACTCCGACGAGCCGGAGCACTACGTGGTGCCCGACCTCATCGTGGAGAAGATCGACGGCGAGTACATCGTGTTCGTCAACGACACCAGCGTGCCGCGGCTCCGCATCTCCCGGTCCTACCGGGAGGTCGCCCGCGACCGGAGCAAGTTCACGGGGGAGAACCGCGACTTCATCGCCAGCAAGCTCAACGCGGCGAACTGGATGATCCAGGCCATCGAGCAGCGTCGCCAGACCATGCTCAAGGTCATGGGGTTCATCGTGGACCGGCAGCGCGAGTTCTTCGAGAAGGGGGTCCAGCACCTCAAGCCCTTGACGCTCCGAGAGGTCGCCGACCACATCTAGATGCACGAGTCCACGGTGTCGCGCGTCACCAACCAGAAGTTCGTGCAGACGCCCCGCGGGGTGTTCAGCCTCAAGTACTTCTTTTCGAGCGGGCTGTCCACCACGAGCGGCGAGGACATCTCCGCCCGCGGCGTGAAGGACAAGATCAAGAGCCTGGTCTCCGAGGAGAACCCGAAGAAGCCCCTCACCGATCAGGCGATCGTGAAGCTCCTGAAGTCCGACGGCGTGAACATCGCCCGGCGGACCGTGGCCAAGTACCGGGACCAGCTCGGCATCCTCCCGGCACGCATGCGAAAGCGGGTGTGACCATGAGCCAGCCCAGCACGCCGTCCGCCGCAGCCCGAGAGGCCGCCGCGACCCTGTCCCCCGAGATGCGCCGGGACTTCGCCGTTGTGGTGCCCGCGTTCAACGAGGCCCCGGTGGTCGTGGCCCTGGTGCGCGAGCTCCGCGCCGCCTTCCGGGAGCTGGGCCTGACCGGGCAGGTGATCCTCGTGGACGACGGGTCCACCGACGGCACCGCCGACCTGGCGCGGCGGGAAGCGGAGGGGTGGGAGGACTTATGCGTCCTGAGCCACCGCAAGAACCTCGGCAAGACCGAGGCCATGCTCACCGCGGCGGACAAGACGGACCGGACCTTCCTCGTGCTCTTCGACGCCGACCTCCAGCACCGCCCCGACGAGATCCCCCGCTTCCTGGCGAAGCTCCAGGAGGGATGGGACGTGGTCACCGGCCACAAGGTGGGCACCTACGGAAAGAAGGGCGTGTCGTCGGTCTACAACGCCCTCTCCCGGAGGATCTTCAAGGTTCCGGTGTCCGACCTGAACTCCATGAAGGCGTTCCGGGCCGAGATCCTCGACGGGATGTTCCTCCGCCACGACTGGCACCGCTTCTTCGTCGTGCTCGCGCACGCCCGGGGCTACAAGGTCACCGAGATCGACATCGAGCTGCTGCCGCGGCGCGGGGGCGAGCCCAAGTTCCAGGGGTCGTACCGCATCGTCATCGGGGTCATGGACCTTCTGTCCGTATGGTTCATGCTCTTCTTCTCCCGAAAGCCGCTCCTGCTCTTCGGCGCGACCGGGTTCGGGTTCACGGGGCTGGGGATCCTGGTGGGGCTCCTGACGATCTATCTGCGCTTCCTCCACCCGATGCTGGGCTTCGATCCCTACATCCCGCCCTTCGGGTACCGCCCGCTCCTGACCCTGGTGATGCTCCTCGAGACCCTGGGCTTCCTGCTCGTCGGGTTCGGCCTGGTCTCCGAGCAGATGGCCCAGATCCGCCACGAACTGGACGACTTCCGACGGAAGGCGCGCTGAGCCATGGCGCATCGGATCCTGGTCGTCATCGGCACGCGTCCCGAGGCCATCAAGATGGCCTCCGTGGTGGCGGCTCTCCGCGCGACGCCGGGGGTCCAGACCCGCGTGTGTCTCACCGGCCAGCACACCACCCTGGTGGACCAGGTCCTGCAGGCGTTCGCCTTGGTCCCGGACGACGACCTGGAGATCATGAAGGAGGGCCAGACCCTCTACGACGTCATCCACGGCGCGCTGGACGGCTTGCGGGACGTGGTGCGGGGATTCCGCCCCGACGTCCTCCTCGTGCAGGGAGACACCGCCACCGTGTTCGTGGGCTCGCTGGTGGCGTTCTTCGAGCGGGTCAGGGTGGGGCACGTGGAAGCGGGCCTGCGCTCCCACGACAAGTGGGCGCCGTTCCCCGAGGAGGTCTTCCGGCGCCTGGCCGACGTCCTCTCCGACTACTACTTCGCGCCCACCGGGCTGGCCCGGGACCAGCTTCTGGCCGAGGGCGTGCCGGCGGGGAAGATCCACGTCACGGGGAACACGGTGGTGGACGCGCTCCTGGACGTCACGGGGCGCGAGCACCCGGTGGAGGACGCCACGCTGGCCCGCGTGCTGGCGGGCGGGCGGCGGCTCGTCGTCCTCACCGCGCACCGGCGCGAGTCCTTCGGCGAGCCGCTGCGGCGCGTGTTCGCCGCCGTGCGCGAGCTGGCTGACGCCGTCCCCGACGTCGAGGTGGTGTACCCCGTCCACCCCAACCCCAACGTGCGGGTCCCCGCGGCCGAGCTGCTCTCGGGGCACCCGCGCATCCACCTCGTCCAGCCCCTGGGCTACCTGGACCTGGTCACCGCGCTGAGGCGTTCCTCCCTGGTCCTCACCGACTCGGGCGGGATCCAGGAGGAGGCACCCACCTTCGGAGTTCCGGTCCTCGTGCTCCGGGAGGTGACGGAGCGTCCCGAGGGCGTCGATGCGGGGGTGGCGGAGCTGGTGGGAACGGACGCGGGGCTCATCGTCCGCCGCGCCCTCACCGCCCTCGAACGGGGCAGCGACGCTTCGCCCCCGCCCAACCCGTACGGGGACGGGCGCGCCGGCGAGCGCATCGCCGACATCCTCGTGTCGGACCTGGAGGGGACGCCGCGCCGCACCGAGGACTGGGCGCCGTGAACATCCTCATGCACTGCGCCTACTTTCCCCCCGAGGTGGGCGGGCTCGAGAGCCACGTGTACTACCTGTGCCGGGCCCTGGCCGAGCAGGGGAACCGGGTGACCATGGTCACCTCCCGCTCCCAGCCCGGCCTCGTCGCCCACGAGGTGATGGACGGCGTGGAGGTCTGGCGGACGTGGATGCCGGCCCGGAACACTATGGGGTGGGCCGCCTTCGGGATCGGGTCCATCCCGCGCTTCCGCGCACTGGCCCGGGACGCGGACGTGCTCCACGCCCAGGACATCGCCTCGGTCCTGCCGGCCATGGCGGCGCGTAGGGTGCGTGGTGCCCCCATCGTCACCACGTACCACACCAGCCACTTCCTGAAGCGGGCCGACTCGCCCTTCTGGCGCCCCGTGTTCCGGAGCTTCCTGGAGGCCGGGGATCACAACCTGGCTGCGAGCACCGAGATCGCCCAGGTGGGTGAGGCCATCGCGCCCGGCGTCCGCGTGGAGCCCCTGACCAACGGGGTGGAGACGGGCTTCTTCCGGCGGCAGGCGCCCGCGCTCCCTCCGGCGGAGGGTGGCCGGCGGCGCGTCATCGTCCCCCGCCGCCTCTTCCACAAGAACGGCGTGGAGTTTCTCGTTCGCGCGCTCCCCGCCATCGCCGAGCGGGTGGACGTCGAGGCGGTGGTCGTGGGAGACGGACCCGAGCGCGCGAAGCTGGAAGCGCTGGCCGCGGAGCTGGGGGTGGCGGGACGGATCCGGTTCCTGGGGTCCAGGCCCAACGCCGAGATGCCCTCGCTCCTGTCCTCGGCGGAACTGGCGGTCTTCCCGTCGCTCATGGAGGCGACCTCCGTGGCCGCCCTGGAGTGCATGGCGTGCGAGCTCCCCGTGGCCGCGTCCGCGGTGGGAGGGCTCCCTGAGATCGTGGGGGACGAGGTGGGTGGGCTCTTCGAGCCCGCGAACCCGGCGGATCTGGCCCGGGTGGTGGTGGGGCTCCTCACCGGAGCGGATCTGCGCGCCCTGGGCGTCGAGGCCCGCCGCCGCGTGGTGGAGCGCTGGAGCAACGCCCGGCTGGCCGCACGGCACCTGGAGATCTACGAGGACGTGATCCGGCGCCGCCGGAAGCGCAGCTGACCCGCGGGAGGGGGTGAGGGAGCCATGGCAAGGAAGCGTGGACGGGACGCCAAGCCGCAGCCGGCCCCGGGCGGGGATGCGCCCATGCGTGAGGAAGGGAGCGCGCCGCGCATCCCCGGATGGCTCCCGGCCGCGGTCTTCACCGCGCTCACGCTCTGGCTCTTCCGGGAGTTCGTGTTCTCGGACCGCATGCTCCTCGGGGGGGACACGCTCAGCCTGGGCTACGTGGCCCGCCACTTCTATGCAGAGGCCCTGAGGTCGGGCGTCTTCCCGCTGTGGAATCCCGAGATCCTGGGTGGAACACCGTTCCTCGAGGCGCTGTCGGGCGGCGACTCACTGTATCCCCCGTCGGTGCTCCTCCTGCTGATCATGGAGCCCTACCGGGCGCTGGGGTGGAAGCTCGTCTTCCACGTCCTTGCGGCCGGGTTCTTCATGTTCGGCTGGACCCGCGCGCTGGGCGTGTCGCGCGCGGCGGCGCTGGTGGCGGGCGTGGGGTACATGCTGGCGCCCTTCCTCGTGACGCTGGTCCACCCGGGACACGACGGGAAGGTCTTCGTCACGGCCCTGGCGCCCCTCCTGTTCTGGGCGGTGGAGCGGCACTTCGTGAAGCACGGCCCCGCGACCTTCGCCGCCATCGGGCTGGTCGTGGCGCTGGTCCTTTTCACCACCCACTTCCAGATGGCGTATTTCCTGTTCGGCGCCGTCGGGGCGTACGCGATCTTCCGGACGGTGCAGACGGCCCGCGCGCCCCGGGCGCGGTGGGCCGCCGCGGGAGGGCGCTTCGGGCTCTTCCTGGCCGCGTCGGTGGCCGGCGCGGCGGGGGCCGGGGTCCAGTTCCTTCCCTCGGCGGCGTACGTGACCGAGTTCTCGCGGCGGATCCAGACCACCCGGGAGGTCGCGGGGGAGACGGGCCGGGACTGGTCCAGCTCCTGGTCCCTCCACCCGGAGGAGGCCATGAGCCAGCTCATCCCGGAGTTCGCGGGGAGCGACGCCAACGGTTCCCCGTGGACCGAGGGGACCTACTGGGGCCGCAACGTCTTCAAGGACAACCACGAGGGTGCCGGGCTCCTCCTCCTCCTCCTCGCCGGCGTGTCCTTCGCCGGGGGGGCCCGCCGAGGCGTCCGCTGGTTCCTCACCGGCCTGGGGGTCACGGCGCTCCTCTTCGCCCTGGGTACGCACACGCCCGTGTGGAGCCTCTTCTACGCGCTGGTGCCCGGGATCCGGCTCTTCCGGGCCCCGTCGCAGGCCATGTTCCTCTTCGGGTTCGCCGTGGCGACGCTGGCCGCCCTGGGCGTGGACCGGCTCCTCAGGGCAGGCACCGAGGGAGCGGGCCCCGCCAGGCAGGTCCACCGCGTCATCTGGGGCGGCGCCGGCGTCATGCTTCTCCTGGCGCTGCTGGCTGCGTCCGGCATGCTCACGTCCGTGTGGACCTCGGTTCTGTACGCGGACCTCGACGCCTCCAACGCCAGCGCCCTGGAGGCGCTGCGGCCCTTCCTCGTGCAGGGCGCCTTCCTCTCGGCGATCCTGGCTGCGGCGCTGGCGGGAGTGGCGTGGGCGCAGGGGCGCTCGCTCCTGGCGCCCGCCGGCGTGGTGGCCGGCCTCACGATCCTCGTGGCGGTGGACCAGCTCCGCGTGGACGCGTCGTTCGTCCAGACGATGGACTTCCACGAGTGGTCCCGCCCCGACCCCAACCTCCAGACCCTCCTGGACCGGGAGCAGGGGAACGACGAGCCGTACCGGCTCCTCTCCTTCGTCCGGGCCGGCCAGGACGTGCGCCCCGCCATGCACGGGATCGAGCTGGCGGCGGGACACCATCCCAACGACCTCTCCCGTTACCGGGATCTCATCGGCATGGTGGGGTCGGGGTTCCCCGACAACCTCGTGAACCCGAACATCCGCCGGCTCCTCAACGTCCGCTACATCCTGTGGCCCGACTGGCAGCTCGGCCCGGTGGGGGAGCAGGGTGTCGTCGCGCGCACCCGGCAGCAGGGAGGGGAGCCCTACGAGACGCTCCTCGCCGACGCGGGCCTCCCCCGCGCCCGCCTGGTGGCGGCCGCGACGGTGAAGTCCGACGCGGAGGCGGTCCCCTACATGGTGTCGGAGGCCTTCGATCCGGCGGCCGAGGTCGTCCTGGCCGAGGCGCCGCCCATCGCCCTGGGCGGCGGCCCCGTCACCGGCGAGGTGCGTTGGGAGGAGCGGTCGCCCAACCGGCTGCGGCTCGCGGTGACGTCGGACCGTCCGGCGCTCCTCGTGGTGGCGGACAACTGGTTCCCCGCTTGGAAGGCAACGGTGGACGGAGCCGACGCTCCCGTGCTACGGGCGTACCACACGCTCCGGGCGGTTCCGGTGCCCGCCGGTGCCAGCACCGTGGAGATGTCGTACCGCTCGGCGACGCTGACGCGCAGCCTCTGGCTGAGCATCCTGGCGCTTGGGGCGCTGCTGGGGTTGGGTGGATGGGGGCTCCTGCGGGAACGCCGGAGGGGCGCCTGAAACGGTTCCTCGTCCTCGCCGGGCAGCTCGCGCTCACGGCCCTGGTCACGTGGTTCATCGCGGACCGGGTGGGCCTGAGCTTCGCCGAGCTCCGGGGAGTGGACTGGACGCCCGACCTGGCCCTGCTCGCCGCGTCGTGCGTGCTCCTCCTGCTGGGGTACTTCGTGTCGGCTGCCCTCTGGGGCCGCATCGTCGTGGACCTGGGCGGGCCCGCTCTGCCGGCCCTGGACTCGATCCGCATGTTCATGGTGGCCAACCTGGGCCGCTACGTGCCGGGGAAGGTCTGGCAGATCGCCGGGCTGGCGGTGATGGCGCGCAACCGGGGGGTCCCGGCCGGGACGGCCACCGCTGCCGCGTTGCTGGGGCAGGGGATCGCGCTGGTGGCCGCGACGCTGGTGGGGCTGGGGGCACTTGTGGGGGGGCCGCCCGAGATCCGGAGCTGGGGCCTCCCGGGGGCTGCCGTGGTGGTGGCCGCCACCGCCCTGGGGCTGATGCCGGCCGTGTTCGGCCGGGCCACCAGGCTCTGGTTCCGGCTCGCCCGGCAGGATGCTCCGGCCGCCCTGGGAAGCGTCCACGCGCTCCGGTGGCTGGGGTTCTACGTGGCCAACTGGGCGCTCTACGCCTTCTCGTTCTGGCTCCTGGCCGCGAGTTTCGGGTACCGTGGCGGGGTGGTGCCCGTGGGGTCCGCCTTCGCCGCGGCGTACGTCCTGGGGTACATCATGATCTTCGCTCCCGCCGGGGTGGGGGTGCGGGAAGGGTTCCTCGTGGCCTTCCTC
>JBFYZE010000276.1:0-4297 GCA_041309665.1 Gemmatimonadales bacterium
GAGCTGGAGCTGCGGAAGGAGTTCCCGGAGCTCCGCCTGCACGCGGTGGTGGGGAGCGTGACCAGCCCGGAGGCGCTTCGGGCCGTCCTGGAAGCCCACAGGCCCGAGCGGGTCTTCCATGCGGCGGCGTACAAGCACGTTCCCATGATGGAGGCCAACCCCTGGGAGGCCGTGCGCACCAACGTGCTGGGAACGTGCCTCCTCGCCCGGATGGCCGCCGAGGCAGGCGCCCGGGCGTTCCTGCTCATCAGCACCGACAAGGCCGTGCGCCCCACCAGCGTCATGGGCGCCTCCAAGGGGCTCGCCGAACGGGTGTGCCTGAACCTGCAGGAACGTCACCCCGGGATGGCCGTCCGCGCGGTGCGCTTCGGGAACGTGCTCGGCAGCAACGGAAGCGTGATCCCGCTCTTCCGCAGGCAGCTCCAGCGGGGCGAGCCGCTCACCGTGACGCACGAGGACGTGACTCGGTACTTCATGACCATCCCGGAGGCCGTACAGCTCGTGCTCCAGGCCTCGGTCCTCCCGGAGTCGAGGGGGCGCATCGCCATGCTGGACATGGGCGAGCCCATGCGCATCCTCGACCTCGCCCGCAAGCTCCTCCGGCTCTCGGGCCAGCCGTACCGCCCAGGCCAGAACGTGGTCATCACCGGGCTCCGCCCGGGGGAGAAGCTCCACGAGGAGCTTGCGGCGCCGGAGGAGGAGGCCCGGCCCACGACGGTGGAGCGGATCTCGATCCTGGAGACGTCACCGGGGTTCGCGGCGCTCCCGTTCGAGGTCGAGCGCGCCGTGGACACGGGGGATGTCCAGGTGCTGGTGGAGTTCCTGTACACCGAGTGCCCGGGCCTGGACCCCAGGGGGCTGGCGTCTAGGCGCCCCTAGGCGGCCCTCGCCCTGCCACCTTTTCCCCCCTTCTTGGTATACTATAGGCTCGCCCAGAATCCGGCCTGGGCCCCAGCGGCCCGGCCTTCCGCACTTCGGTCCCCATGTTCAAAGCCCTCCTGAAGGCCCTCATCGGCTCCCGCCACAAGCGGGAGGCGAAGAAGCTCCAGCCTGTCGTAGACCAGATCAACGAGGTCTACGCGCGGCTCTCCTCCCTCTCCGACGACCAGCTCCGGGCCAAGACGCAGGAGTTCCGGGACCGGATCAGCGCGGCCACGGCCGAGCTGGACGCCGAGATCGCCAAGCTCAAGGACGAGAAGCGCCACTCCGAGGAGCCCTCGGAGCGCGAGCGGCTGGGCCTCGAGATCTCCGGGCTGGAGAAGCAGGTGCTGTCCACCGTAGAGGACACCCTGGAGGCGATCCTCCCCGAGGCGTTCGCGGTGGTGAAGGAGGCGTGCCGCCGCCTCCTGGGGAAGGAGATCATCGTCACCGGGCAGAAGCTCACCTGGGAGATGCTCCCCTACGACGTCCAGCTCGTGGGCGGGATCGCGCTGCACAAGGGGAGGGTGGCCGAGATGGCTACGGGCGAGGGGAAGACGCTCGTCGCCACCATGCCGCTCTACCTGAACGCGCTGGCGGGGCGGGGCTCGCACCTGGTCACGGTGAACTCCTACCTGGCCCAGCGCGACGCCGAGTGGATGGGCAACATCTACAAGTTCCTCGGCCTGGAGGTGGACGTCATCGACCTCTACGAGCCGGGCTCCCCGGAGCGGCAGAAGGCGTACCGGGCCGACATCACCTACGGGACGAACAACGAGTTCGGGTTCGACTACCTCCGCGACAACATGGTGCACTCGCTCGCCCAGCGGGTGCAGCGCGCGCACCACTACGCCATCATCGACGAGGTGGACTCCATCCTCATCGACGAGGCCAGGACCCCGCTCATCATCTCGGGCCCCGTGGGGCGCGACACGTCCACCCCGTTCAAGCAGTACAACCCGCTGGTGAGCGGGCTCTACAAGAAGCAGATGCGCATCACCAACGAGCTGGTGGCCGAGGCGCAGAAGCACCTGGAGGCCGAGGAGCAGTACGAGGCGGGGAACAAGCTGCTGGCCGTGAAGCGGGGCATGCCCCGGCACAAGCAGCTCCTGAAGATGTTCGCCGACGACCCGTCGCTGCAGACGCTCGTCGGCAAGGTGGAAGCCGACTACATGCGGGAGAAGCGGCTCCACGAGGTGGACGAGATGCTGTACTTCGCCATGGACGAGCGGGGGCACCAAGTGCACCTCTCGGACCGGGGGCTCGACGAGCTGTCCCCGGGCGACACGCAGGCGTTCGTCATCCCCGACCTCTCCGGGGAGGTGGGCGAGATCGAGAAGAGCGAGACGCTCACCCTGGACGAGAAGCGGGAGCGCATCCAGGCCCTGGAGGCCGAGTACGCCGAGAAGAGCCAGAAGACCCACGTCATCCACCAGCTCCTCAAGGCCTACACGCTCTACCAGAAGGACGAGAAGTACATCATCGGCGACGCCGGCGAGATCGTCATCGTGGACGAGTTCACCGGCCGCCAGATGGCCGGAAGGCGCTGGAGCGACGGGCTCCACCAGGCGGTGGAGGCCAAGGAGGGGGTGGAGATCCGGGGCGAGACGCAGACGCTCGCCACCATCACCATCCAGAACTACTTCCGGATGTACTCGAAGCTCGCCGGCATGACCGGCACGGCGGAGACGGAAGAGAACGAGTTCCACCAGATCTACAACCTGGACGTCTTCGTCATCCCCACGAACCAGCCGGTCATCCGCGACGACAGGAACGACCTGATCTTCCGCACCAAGCGGGAGAAGTTCAACGCGCTCATGGACGAGATCGAGCGGCTCCACAAGATGGAGCTCCCCGTCCTGGTGGGCACGACGAACGTGGACGTGTCGGAGACGCTCTCGCGTATGCTCAAGCGCCGGGGGGTGCCCCACCAGGTGCTGAACGCCAAGCACCACAAGAGCGAGTCCGAGATCGTGATGATGGCCGGGCGGCCCGGCACCGTGACCATCGCGACGAACATGGCCGGCCGCGGCACCGACATCAAACTGGGGCAGGGGGTCACCGACGCCCGCACGGTGTCGTGGGCGAAGGGCCGGGGCATGAACCCCGAAGAGCTGCTCCCCGTGGACCCGATCCGGGCCGAGAAGATCAAGCTCGACCGGGACGACGAGGTGCTGGAGTTCGGGGGACTGCACATCCTGGGCTCGGAACGCCACGAGAGCCGGCGCATCGATCGCCAGCTCCGCGGCCGGTGCGGGCGCCAGGGCGATCCCGGCGCGTCGGAGTTCTTCCTGTCGCTGGAAGACGACCTGATGCGCCTGTTCGGGAGCGAGCGCATCGCCAACGTCATGGACCGCATGGGGGCCCAGGAGGGGGAGGTCATCACCCACGGGCTCGTCACGAAGTCCATCGAGCGGGCGCAGAAGCGGGTCGAGATGAACAACTTCGAGGCCCGCAAGCGCCTGCTCGACTACGACGACGTGATGAACCAGCAGCGCGAGGTCGTCTACGACATGCGCCTGTTCGCCCTGGAGGGGGGCGAGGACCTGAAGGGCGAGATCTGGGAGATGATCGAGGCCGCCGCCCGGCAGGCGCTGGACGAGTACATCCCCGAGGGCCAGCCGCCGCAGAAGTGGGACCCGGCGGGGCTCCGGCGGCGGATCCTCCTGGACCAGTTCGTGGTGGTGAGCGACCTCCCCGAGACCAACGACGCCGACCACGACTACGAGCGCGACGACATCGAGCGCTGGGTCCTGTCGGGACTCCGGACCGCGTTCCACCGCAAGATCGAGAGCCTGGGACCCCACGCCGAGCCCGTGATGAGCTTCATCATGCTCTCGGTGATCGACGACAAGTGGAAGGACCACCTCTACGACCTGGACCACCTGAAGGCGTCCATCAGCTTCCGGGGCTGGGGGCAGAAGGACCCCCTCGTCGAATACAAGCAGGAAGCCTACACGATGTTCGTGAGCCTCATGGGCGACCTGCGCCGGAGCGTGGCGCAGTTCTTCTTCCGGGCCCAGGTGGGGGTGCCCCAGCAGCACCGGCGGCCCCAGCCCCAGCGGCTCCAGTACTCGGGGCCCGAGGACGCCCCGGGGGCCCAGCTCGCACGGGCGGCGCAGATGCGCCAGCCGCTCCAGCGTCAGGACGCTCCGGAGCCGGCCCGGCCCGAGCAGGTGGACGAGTTCGGGATGGCGAAGAGCGCCCGGTCGGCCCCGAGGGTTGCGATCGGGGGTGTCGCCGGGCTACCGTCGGCCGCGCCCGACCCGCGGACCCTGGTGACCAACCGGGGCGAGGAAGCGGGACCGAAGAAGCCGATGCACGCCGCTAAGAAGCCGGGGCGGAACGACCCGTGTCCGTGCGGGAGCGGGAAGAAGTA
>JBFYZE010000277.1:0-14266 GCA_041309665.1 Gemmatimonadales bacterium
ACGTAGGCCCCAAGTCGGAACTGCCTTCGCCTCCGGCCCTGCGCGTGCTCCGCGCCGAAGCGCTCATCGAGGAGACGCCGGGTGGATGGGGCTGGGTGCTGCTCGGCCGCGAGCGGCCCAACGGGGCCGAGGCGTTGCGGCACAACTACTGGCCGCTCGTGGGCGTTCTCCTTGCCGAGTACGAGCCGGCGGAGATCTATCGCATCTCGGCGGTTCGGATCCACTCGGGTGATACGACTGTGCCGGCCGAACTGCATGTGCGGCATAGAGCGAATCGCAGCCGCTATGCGGTCACGCTGGCGGATGACGTGAATATCATGTTGACCCCCGACGAGAATCCGGCATCCGAGTCGACACAGCTGGAGATCGCCGGAATCATGCTGCCCGTGAGCACGCCTGAGCGGACGTTGGTCTCGTTGCCACTCAGCGACGTGCGAGAACACCGCGACCCGGTCCTGGCCTGGCTGCGCAGCCTGGTGGTCGCCCGGCCCGCGCTCGAAGCCGCCTATGCGTCGAATCCTCGGCATGTGCTGGTGGCTCGGCTCGGACATCTGGCCCAGGACCTCGGCAACCGTCGACTGGCGGAACAGATCGAGCAAGTACTCGCGGCGCACCATGCCCACCACGTCAGCCGAACCGACACTGGGGTTGGCTCGGTGATCCTGGTGCCTGCCTATGTGACATCGCGCGAGTCGACTCGTGATCCAGGCCTTGACCGGCTGCAGGGGCGACTCGCCCATGCAGCCGAAGTCGTTCACGCCCATGTCGCCGAGACGGAGAGCGGCATCGAGCGGTTGGGCGAGGACGCTGTGCTCGGCCGCGCCCGGGCTGCAAAGCTGGAGGACACCTACCACTCGACGACTATCGAGGGGTACCACATCACGCGCGAAGAGGTGCAGGCGGTCGTCGAAGGACGGCCGCATCAGGGACGCACGCCGGACGAGATCGAGCGGCTGATGGCGCTGCAGGGCTACTCACGGGCGTTCGACCGGACACTCGCCCTGGTCCGCAACGCGCTTCCGGGCGACGGCGCGACGCTTGGCGAGTCACTGATCCTCGACCTGCACATCGAGCTCTGGGGTCCGTCCATCGACGCCGGCATCGTGAGCGCGGCGGATCTGCGCGGATGGCGCGAGCGGCCTGCCTTCATCCGCGGCAGCCGTCACGTGCCGCCCGCTCCGACGAAGGTCGGTCGGTACATGTCCCAATTCGTCGATCAGGTGAACGATCTCGAAGTCGGGCCACTGACCCGGGCCGTCCTGACGCACTGGGGCTTCGTCCACATCCATCCGTTCATGGATGGCAACGGCCGCCTTGCCCGGCTGCTCATGAACTACCAGTTGGCCGGCGCGGGCGTGCCGTGGACCACGATCCGCGCCGAGCAGCGAGCGGCCTATTTCGCGGCGCTCGAGCGCGCGCACATCGAGGACGATCTGGTGGCGCTCGCTGAGTTTCTCCGCACGAACGTCGAGCGGGCAGCGCGTAGCCGATGATTCCTTGGCGGGCCGCGTGATGGGGTCGCCTGATGCGGCCTGCAGCCTGGCAACGAACCGGATGTCATTCCAGTCCAATGGGTACCCCAAGAGGACCCTATTGACGGGCACGGAGCTCCTTGCGTTGCCTGCGCTCCGTATGACCCGGCCGGAACGAATCAAGTGTCGTTCAGGTCCATCGGCGTCCTGCTCCGGCGACCCTGGCAGCGCCCCCCGATCCGAATGCCGCAGCGGGAACAAGCGAATCGGTCGCAGTCGATCCGGGCTGCCTGCCGCAGGTGTTCCAGAACGACTCACCGGGATTCTCGACCCACTACCCCTCGGGCTGGACCGCGGGAATAGGAAACGTTCAGCGCCCTGGTGACCCTCGCTGGGGTGCTGGGCCTGCTGCGGCAGGAATCCTCGCGTTCCTCACCGACCCGCCCGTCGTCTCCGCCATCCTCCTCAGCTCACTGGAGTATGCACCTGGCGTATGCAGAGGATCTGAAGCCCCGCAAACGCCTTCACGATTCTCAACGTCCATAGCCCGAGAACCCTCAATGCTGCACGAGATTCGACATTCGGGCTGCCACCGTCGGATCCATGGGGCTCAGGGGGTCGCGGGTTCGAGCCGAGGCGGCCGGCCTTCCGGTCTTGGCACAGTGTGGCCAGGCGTGTGCGTCCGCCGAGACGGGCGATGAGGGCGTTGGCCCGACGCAGCCCCATCCCGCCGTCCCGATAGCGAACCTCCGCGGCTCGAGAAGGGCCGCGACGGGCAGGTGGTCGCGGCAGCACCGCTCGGTCCGTGTTCAGCGATGACAGCCCGCCCGCCTCAAGGCCGCAACCACACCGCCTCCACGTACGCCGGCACCTCTTCACGCTCTCCGCGCCGGGTGGCCCACGACAGCACCTCCGGGTCCCGCGCGGCGTTGGTGCAGAGGCGCAGGGGCTCCGGAGTGATCCCCACCCGGGCCAGGTCCAGCCGGTCCGAGTCGAAGCATACCCGCACCGTCGCATCGGCATGGGTGCCGAGGTGCGTATGGTAGGCGCAGGCCGTGGTCAGCTGCTCGAGCTGGGCGTCGGTCAGGGGCGGCAGGAGAGGGCGGAGCTGCCGGGCCAGCGCCGCGCCCCTCGGGCCGTGCTCCCGGTCCCTGCCCTCGTTCCGGCGCCGCGAATCAGTGGCCCACGCCGTGGGTGCCGAGGGGATCGAGGGCATAGCCGTCCAGGATGGCGGCGAACGCGGCGCGGGAGATGGGGAGCGGGATCCCTGGCCGGAGCTCACCGCGGCTCACGTCGCCCTCCTTCCGGCCTCCATGGCATCCTCCTGCGTCGCGTGCATCCCGGGGCTCGCGAGCTCCCCCGCCCTGACCGTGAACCACGCCCCGGCCCACTCGATCACCTCCCAGATCGGCTCACGCGCAGGAAGGTCGGCGTACTCGGCGTGGTGGATCCTGCCCGCATCGCGCACGAGGGCGCCCAGGGTGGGGTACGGCCCGCCCACCTCGGGCCGCCCTTCGGGACATCGGCCACGGTAGAAGTACCGCCCCCGCACGGTGACCACGGTCCATCCCTCCAGCGGGAGGACGGGCTCGGCCGCCGTATCCAGAAGATGGTGGAGTGCCTCCACCAGCCCCGAGGGGTCGGGGATGCGCAGGTTCATGTGCGGCTCCGTTCTCGGTCCCCATGGATGGCCGGCGCGGCGAGGCGCACCCACCGGAAGCGGTTGGTCCCGAGCGCTCCCTCCAGCTCCGCCCAGGTCGAGCGCGACGCGCCCTGGGCCGTCGCTGCACGAGCCGGGTGCCCGCCGAGGGTGGCGGCTTCCGGGCAGGGGAGGCGGACCTCCAGCATGGGGGCGAAGTCGTCGTACGCCCGGGGGCGGAACGTCGTGTCGATGCTCATGCCTCCACCACCTCCCCGCGGATGCCCGGGATCGAGTTGAGCAGACGGACGGCGATCTCGTGGTCCTCGCCGTAGAGGATCCGGTTCTCCACGTCCCTGCCGAACCTCTCGACGGCGCCCAGCGCCTCCGTGGTGCCGGCCTCTACCAGCGCGGCGAGGTCGGGAGGGACGGGGATCCAGCGATGCCCCAGCGGCAGGGCGATGCGCCCACGCCCCACGTGCACCAGGGGCAAGCCGTGCTCCGGGTCGTCGTAGAGCTGCAGGAGCGCTCCGACCTGCGCGTCGCTGTCGCCCACCGCGCAGACCGTCACCCGCATCCACCCCGGCGCCGTCCGCGGGAAGACGAAGACCAGCGCGAGGGTGAGCGGCTCGGCGAAGAGGGCGGACTCCCTCACCCGCCCGCAGGCGCCGACTCCGAACCACCCGGAGATCACGGGATGACCGTCCAGCCAGAAGGTGAGGGGGAGCAGGCCGTCGGACGGCTCCTCCCCGCCGTGGGCGGGCGTGACGGCGAGCGAGCCCGTGGTGCGGGCGTACCTGGGCACGAAGTACGGATACTCGGACATGGTCAGGCTCCTTGAAACGGGGTTCAGGAAGCCGAAGGGGCCGCAGGCGTGTGGACGGCGATCCCTCCGACGCTTTAGGCGGCATGCCGTTCTCAGGGGGCGGGCCCGCCAAGCTGTCGTGTTCAAAGCGCCCGTCCCCACCCGGGAGCCGCGGCAGATCGCCGGGGTCCGGGCCGGACTTCAACAAGCCTCAAAAAGCGGGGGGTCCCGGTCGGCTGAACCGATCGGGACCCGCGAGGTGGTTTCCATGGGTGGATTGATGGGGGTGGGGTGTGACAGGAGCCGCGGAACACGGGGACCGGGCCGCACTGAGCGTGACCCTCCCTCACACCGCCGCCGCCACGGCCTCCAGCTGCTCATAGCGACGACCGCCGCGCCCGTCCAGGACATCCTCTTTGGCGGCCATGATCGCACCGCGGACGAGCCCGCTCGGACTGGCGTCGGGAACGGAGCCCTCGACGCGTCCCAGGGCTTCGGCCAAGCTCGGCTCACAGCGCACCTTGATCCGCCCGGCCAGCCGTCCGCGAGCCAGCGGCGCGCTGGAGAGCCGTGCGAGCCGCCTCGCGAGCGGCCTGTGCTCCACGGCGGCGCGGAGGTAGAAGCGGATCAGCGCGGGGGCGAACCTCCGGGCGCTCACGCCGAAGTGCCCCGCCACAAGAGCCAGGACATCGTGCAACTCCCTTGGGACACGCGCCTCCAGGATCTCGTCCTTGGTGGCTTCCCGCTCCTCCCTGATACGTGCAGCGGACTGCGCCGGGACGACCAGCACGGAGCCCGAGGCCTCGTGCACGCCGACGAGGACGTCCGGCACGACGGTCCCGGAGTCGAGGCGGAGGTCCTGATACCGGAACACTACGGGCACGCGACCGACACCGGGCGCCAAGGCCACGCCTTCGTCTCCTTCCCGGAGGATCTTCACTGTGGACGACCTCATCGGTGGACGCTCATGAACACGGCGTGCGGGAGTACTGATGGCCACGGGCTCTGCGGAGGATCGCCACCACCTCGTCCGGCGTGGCGTCTCCCACCGCGACCCTGGCTTCGCGGAACTCCATCTACTGTACCACGGTTGTGGTACGAGTCCAAGCACCCACCTGGACCTGACATGCGAGTCGATGATGCAGCAGCCCCGAATGGTGAACCTCCGACATGGCTCGACGCCGACGACGGGGCGGAGTCAGGGGGATGGCTCGTTGAGCCGACCCCGTCCTACCTTGCCCCCATGCCGTCCCGCGCCGACTGCCCATTCTGCTTCCCTGCGCCTCGCGCCCTCATCGCCGAGTCGGAGCTGTCGCGGGCGCTGCGCGACGGCTACCCCGTGGCTCCCGGGCACACGCTGGTGGTGCCGAAGCGGCACGTGGCCCGGACGTTCGACCTCACGGACGAGGAGTGGGCCGACCTGTGGGCGCTGGCGCGGCGGGTACGGGAAGTGGTGCCGGAGCTCCTCGAGGCGGACGCGCTCAACATCGGGGTGAACGACGGGGCGGCGGCTGGGCAGACCGTGCCCCACGTGCACGTGCACCTCATCCCCCGGCGGCAGGGGGACGTGTCCGACCCGCGGGGAGGGTTCCGGTGGGTGCTCCCGGCGCGGGCCGACTACTGGTCGGGGCGCGAGTGACGGCGCACCTGCCGGTCGCCCCCTCGCCGGAGCGACAGGTGGCGTTCCTCCAGGATCTCCAGCGGATCCTCGACGAGGGGAGCTTCGTGGCGACGTACAAGTTCGCCCTCATCCACGCGCTGGCGGACCTGGCGGTGGAGCGGGGCGACGACTCGGACGCCACGCTGACGCTTGCCACCCGCGACATCGCCGAGCGCTTCATCCACCTCTACTGGCGCCAGGTGGTGCCCTTCCCGGGCGCCTCCATCCAGGCGCTCCTCAGCCAGAACGCGGGGCGCCAGGCCGCCATCGTGAACCAGGTGCGGGAGGCGCGGTCCCGCTACGGCGACGGCATCGCCGCGATCGAGCACGACGCCGCCGAGTGGCGCAGGCTGGTGGGGGAGGTGGACCGCGTGGTGCGGGTGATGCCGCTCTGGCGCCTCCAGCTCGTGGGCGACGAGGTGCGGGAGGTGCTCTACCGGCAGGAGGAGGGCGCGCGCCAGATCACGCTCCTCCCCGGCGTCGCCGCGTGCTTCCGGGCGTTCCACCCGCTGGTGCTGGACCTGGTGGAGGGGGCGTGGTCCCACTTCATCCGCAGGTTGAACGCCAAAGAGCTGGGCGAGCAGGCGGACCTGCGCGAGTTCCTGTTCGGCTCGGAGAGGGCTTCGCTGGCGCCGCTCCGGCCCATCCTCTCCGACGTCCAGGGGGACCGCTGCTTCTACTGCGAGTCGCGCATCCGGAGCGCCTCGGACGTGGACCACTTCATCCCGTGGTGGCGCTACCCCACGGACCTGGGGCACAACTTCGTCCTCGCCCACGCGGAGTGTAACCGGAGGAAGTCGGACCACCTGGCCGCCGAGCCGCACCTGGCGCGGTGGGTGGAGCGCAACCGCACGCACGGCCAGGATTTGGCCTCGGCGTTCGACCTCAGGAGGATCCGCCACGACCTGGCTGCGTCGGAGAAGATCGCGCGGTGGGCCTACGGGCAGATCGCGTCGCGGCAGGGGCGGGTGTGGGTGGAGGGGAACACGCTGGTGGAGGTGGGAGCGGAGTGGGAGGGGCTGCTCGACGAATAGGGCGCGACGCTCCCGTCACACCGCGGCCGCCACCGCCTCCAGTTGCTCGTACCTTCGGGCGCCGCGTCCGTCCAGGACGTCCTCCTTGGCGGCCATGATGGCGCCGCGGACGGGATCGATGGGGACGCAGAGACCGCGTCCGATGCGCCGAAGTCGGCCAGCCACGACCAAGCGGTGACGCAGGTACCAAGTGGCCAGGTCAGAGCAACTCGTAGGGGTCGTCTGTTTGCCCGGCACGTACAGACACGTAGGGTTCTCTGCAATGGACGACGCCACGGTGGAGCCCTGGCGAGGCCGGAATCCCGGCCGACCCGAGAGCACCATCGCGGCCGTCGGAAGACCCGGGAATGGCTGGATGGGCGGGCCGGTGAAGGTGCAGGCGCCTGCCGCTTGTGGTGCCTACCGGGTGGCGGCGCTCACACGGGTACCGCCGGGTAGCGCCACCCCGTGCCGCTCGGCCAGGAACGCGGCCGCCGCGGGGAAGGCACGGATGACCCGCAGCAGCGAATCGGTGGCCTGGTTCTGGCAGACGGTGCCCCGCTCCCAGCGCACCACGGTCTTGGGGCCGCCGCCCAGGAGCCGCTCGAAGGCGTGCTGCGTCAGGCCGAGCGCCTCGCGAATGGCGCGGATCTCCTCGGGGAGGAGGAGGCCATCCTCCTTGCGGATGAGGTCCGACGCGCGGCGCTGTGTCGCATCCATCTGGCCGGGGGCGTAGAGCTCCTCGCCGCAGTCGGTGCAGCGGGCGAAGCGATCCAGCACGCGGACCACGCGCTTGCCGATCGGCACATCACGCATCTCGGCGATGCGCACGAGGCGCCCATCACAGAGGGGACAGGTGGGGTGGCGGCGAGGCTTGGCCATGGCTCTGTGGG
Organism: Gemmatimonadales bacterium; assembly: GCA_041309665.1. Classification (GTDB taxonomy): domain Bacteria; phylum Gemmatimonadota; class Gemmatimonadetes; order Longimicrobiales; family Gaopeijiaceae; genus SZUA-318. Next base: position 7,483 of record JBFYZE010000277.1, read on the forward strand.
TAGCATAATGCTACCTGCGATGGCGTGCAACGCCGGGCCATGGCCGGCGATGTCGCGTCCGCGCTCACGCCGAAACTGTCTGGACTCCAACGGGCTCGGCCTCGAGCTTCGGCTTCCTGGTCAGGAAGAGCCCCCGGACCGTCGGGGCGGAAGCTCCTGCCGGAAATGGATCAAGGTCAGGATCTCGATCCGATCCTCGTGGATCTCGTAGATGATGCGATACGGCTCGTGGAAGACCTCGCGCACCGTTGGCTCATGCCACTCAGGAACCTCACGGCCCTGCTCGGGAAGGTCACGCAGCAACTCGACCCGGCGTACCATTCCGTCGAGCCATTCGAGAGCGGTCTGCGGGCGGTCGAGTGCGATGTGGTCGACCGCGGCCTGGGACCGTCGCCTCGCCGTCGGTGACCAGACGATTCTCAACGCCCGAGTCGCGCGCGGAGCTCGGTCACCACGTCCGTATGAGGGATACCCTCGCCCCGCGCCAACTCCGCCTTCGCCTGGCGGATGTCACGGATGACCTCGAGCTCTTCAACGAGCGCCTCATACTCCTCCACATCGAGGACGACCGCGGCGCTCTTGCCATGCTGAGTGATGACGAGCGGGCGCTTCGTTACCCGGACTTGCTCGAGCAATCCTGCTGCGTTCGCACGAAACGCAGAAAGGGGCTGAACGTCTTGGCTTGGCTTGAGGATCGGCATATGGGACCATTATTGGTACGGGTACATGTACCATCCATAGTACCATGTGCAGATCTCGCCAACAAGCAGCGGATCTTCCCGACACCACGTCGAGCGCAACGCCCTGCCACGCCCCCGCTCCACCTTCACCCTGGCCCGTACCCTCGCGGGGATGCCTACCCGTGCGCGGCCTTCCGTGAACGCGGGCGTGAGCCCGGGCGACGGGACGTCCTAACGTCGTCGGCCCTCTGCCCGCTGGCCGCCTTGGAGTCTTCCGGCGGATCCCCGGGAGAGGTGCCACCAGCGGGATGCTGCCCTCCACCCCTGGCCTCCGCGAGCCGCGCGATGACGAGGGTGTTCAGGGACACGCCTTCGCGCTGCGCCTCCCGGACCAGCCAACCATGGAGCGAGCGAGGAAGGCGAACCCGGAACTGACCGCTGAAGGGGACGTGCACAGCTGGGTCCGGCAGGGTCCAGCCCTCTTCCGCACAGATGTCCACGGCAGCAGCGACGACCGACTCGAGCTCGTGGATCGCCGCCGTGCGGGTCTCCGCGAGCGCCGACAGGTCGCGCAGCTCGGGGCAGATGGCCACCCAGGCGCGGTCCTCCTCGCTCCACCGCACGTCGGCACTGAACCTATCGGGACTCATGGCGCGGCTCCTTGCTCAGGATCCCTTCAATCTCCGCGAGCAACTGGCGCACTTGATACGCTCGTGCCCAACCACGCCTGGGCTGGAGGTTCAATAGGTCCATGTGGTCGGGTCGCTTGAAGATGTGATGACTTCCGGTCGTTCGGACATGGATGAAGCCGAAGCAGCCAGCGAGCGCCGTGGCATCGGTGAATGCGAGGCCCTCCGGGTTGCGCCTGGCCTTCTCCAGCAGCTTGTCGCAACGACCCACCGGGGCCCCTCCTGAGTATGGTACCACGCGCGGTACCACTACGCAATGCCGGTGGCTCCCTGCCCCAGCGCCCCCGAGTGGAGAGTGGCCGGGTGGAGGGGGCGTTGGAATCGCCGGATGGGGCGCCTGAAGCGAAGACTCGGACCGGGAGGGACGTGACAGGCCGTCGCCCTCTGTGGAGGGCCCATGTGAATGCCAGCCTTACATACAGCGCTTCCCCTTGGCCTTGTCGAAGCCAGGCTTGACCAAGGCCAGGCCACCCGTCCCCCGTCTGTCACACCCCCGCTCCACCTTCACCCAGGCGCGTATCCTCGCGGGCATCGGAAGGGGCGGACCACCCCCGCCACGGCTTACATTCCCGGGCGCCGAGCCACCCAGCAGGAGCCTCATGCCTCCCCACCTCACCTTCCTCGGATGGGACCGGCCCATCCTCCCGGCCGCAGCGGCCCACCTGGTGGATCGCTACGCCCAGGGCGGAGCCGCCGACCTGCGCGGTGCGGTGGTGGTTCTCCCGGGCGGGCGGGCGGGCCGCCGCATGGTGGAGCTGCTCGTGGAGGAGGCGGCGGCGCGGAAGCTCACCCTCGTCCCGCCGGAGGTCGTCACCGTGGGGGCGGCGCCCGATCTGCTGCACCAGCCGGCGCTCCCGGCGGCGGACGGGATGGTGGCGCGCCGGGCCTGGTCCAGGGCGCTCCGGGCCACGGACCCCGACGCGCTGAAGGTGGTCTTCCCCCACCTGGAGGCGGGCGCGCCGCTCCGCGAGTGGGACGTCCTGGCCGAGCTCCTGGCGGGGATGCACCGGACGCTGGCCGGCGAGGGGCACCGCTTCTCCGACGTGGTGCGCATGAACCGCACGAGCGCGCTGTTCGACGACAGCCCGCGGTGGGACGTCCTGGCCCGCGTGCAGAAGCGCTACCTGGCGCTCCTCCACGAGGCGGGGATGGCCGACCCCTTCGAGGCCCGCCTGGCGGCGCTGGAGGAGGGGATCCGGCGCCACGAGGGGGATGTCTGGCTGGTGTCGGTCGCCGAGCTGCCCGCCGTGACGCGGCGGCTCCTCGAGGCGAGCGGCGCGACGCTGCATGCGCTGATCCAGGCGCCGGCGGAGATGAGGGCGCGCGACCCTGCGGCGCACGACTCGTCGGCGGGCGACCCGTTCGCCGCCGACACCGCGGCTTCCGCTCCCGCCCCCTTCGACGCCTGGGGCCTCCCGGTCACCGAGCACTGGGAGTCCGCGCGCGTGCCCGTCTCGGACGAGGTGCTCCGCATGGTGGAGCGCCCGGTGGACCAGGCCGACGCGGCCCTTTCGGCGCTGGAGGACCTGGAGGGCGCGTACACCACCGAGGACGTGGTGATGGGCGTCCATCCGCAGTCCGAGGTGGTGCCGTACCTGCAGCAGCGCCTGGCGGCGCGGGGGATCGGTGCGCGATATGCCGCGGGCACGCAGCTTATGCGAACCCCACCCGCAACGCTCCTCCAGGCGGCGGCCGACTACCTTGACGGCCACACCTACCCGGCGCTGGCCGCGCTGCTGCGCCACCCGGATGCGTCGGCGCTCCTCCGGTTGGGTGGGGTGGAGGTGAGCGGTGCGGAGGCGCTGGACGTGGCGGACGCGTACTTCGGGGAGCATCTGCCGTATAGGCTGGAAGGGCAGCTCCCGCACGGGCGTGAGCGCGGCGGGGCGGGCAGCAGCGGTGGCGGCGACGGCGACCCCCGCGTCGCCCCCCCCGACTTCCCCTCCCTCGTCCACGCCCTGGACTCCGACGCGGCACTCGGGGCACTCCGCGAGAGGAAGGGCGAGAAGAAGGAGAAGCGGCGGAAGACGCGACTCTCCGAGTGGATGACCGCCGTCACCCGTCTCCTGGAGGGGATCTACGGCGCCCAGGAGCTGGACCGGAGCAAGCCCGACGACCGTCACCTGGTGGACGTCCTGGGGGAGATCCGCGGTGCGGCCCTCGCGCTGCACCGGCTGCCGGGCATCCTCGACGACGAGTGCAGCGGGGCCGAGGCGCTGAGGGCGGTGCTGGCGGGGCTGGAGGGGGAGGCCCTCCCGCCGGACCCGGACCACACCGCGGTCGAGCTGCTGGAGTGGCTGGAGATCCCGCTGGACGACGCGCCGGTGCTGGTGCTCACGGGGTTCAACGAGGGGTTCGTGCCCGACTCCGTGAACGGCCACCCGTTCCTCCCCGACAGCCTGTGCCGGCTCCTGGGCGTCCTGGACAACCGCCGCCGTCTGGCGCGGGACGCGTACCGCCTCACGTGCGTGCTCCACTCCCGGGAGCGGGTGCGGATCATCGCGGGGCGGAGCACGGCCAAGGGCGATCCGCTGCGGCCGAGCCGGCTCATGTTCCGCACCGACCCGGCTGCGCTGGCCCCGCGGGTCCTCCGTTTCCTGGAGGGGCGGGACGCGGCATCGCCGGGGATGGACCTGGCCGCGCTGGGCCTGGAGCCGGCGGAGGAGAGCGGGTTCGGCACGCCTCCGGAGCCGGTCATCGAGCTGGCCCCGCACGAGATCCCGACCTCGCTCTCGGTCACGGCGTTCACGCGCCTCATGGACGATGCGTACCGGTTCGTCCTCGAGGACGTGCTGGGGCTGGGGCGCGTGGACGACGACGCCCGGGAGATGGACGCGATGGTCTTCGGCGACGTGGCCCACCGCGCGCTCCAGCGCTTCGGCAGGATGGCGCTGGCCGATCCGCCGGAGGTGGACGAGGCCGACGAGGACGCGGTGGCCGAGGTCCTGGTGGAGACGCTCCGCAAGGAGGTGGCGGGCCGTTTCGGCCGGTCCGCGCTCCCCGCGGTGCAGCTCCAGGCCGCGCAGCTCGAGGAGCGCCTCCGGGCGTTCGCCGCCCGGCAGGCGGCGTGGGCGGCCGAGGGGTGGAGGATCCGGGCGGTGGAGTGCAAGCCGGCGGGCGCGGGATGGCCCCTGGACGTGGACGGCGCGCCCATGCTGCTGAAGGCCCGCATCGACCGCATCGACCACAACCCCATTACCGGCGAGTGGGCGGTGCTCGACTACAAGACGAGCACGAAGCGGGAAACCCCGGAGGAGGCGCATCGCACCGGACGGGGCGACATGACGAGGTGGACGAACCTCCAGCTCCCCCTCTACCGCCACATGCTGGAGTCGGTGGTGGACCCCGGGGGCGGAGCGGTGGTGCCGCCCGACGGCCCGGAGCGGGGCCGGGTGCGCCTGGGCTACGTGGTGCTCCCCCAGGATCCCGCGGAGTGCGGGTTCCTCCTGGCGGAGTGGAGCGACGAGGAGGTGGCCACCGCGCTGGACGCGGCGCGCGACGCGGTGCGCACGCTCCGGCGGGGGCGGTTCAGCGTGGACGACGCGCCGACCCGGCCGGGCGACGAGCGATGGGACGCGCTCCGGCCGCTGCTCATCAAGGGGTGGCAGGCCTCGGGGGATGCGGACGAGGGGGATGGCGACGCGGGCGCGGCCGCCGGGGATGGTGCAGAGGGCGCGGCACGGCGGGAGGGCCGGGCATGAGCGCGATCCAGGGCTCGGGAGGGCTCCCGCGGGAGCTGGTTCTCGCCTCGGCGGGGTCGGGGAAGACGTACCACCTCTCGAGCCGCATCCTCGGCCTCCTGGCCGCGGGCGCGGCGCCGGGCGAGATCCTGGCCTCCACGTTCACGCGGAAGGCGGCGGGCGAGATCCTCGAGCGCGTGCTCCTCCGGCTGGCCCGGGGCGCAGGCGATGCCGAGGAGGCGCGTCGCCTGGGGGCGGACGCGCACGCGCGGCTGGGGGACCCGGAGGAGTGCCGGCGCCTCCTGGGGGAGGTGCTGGACCAGCTCCACCAGATGAACGTCGGGACGCTGGACGCGTTCTTCGGGCGGGTGGCGCGGATGTACTTCCAGGAGCTGGGGCTGGCCCCGGGGTGGAGCATCGGCGACGCCCCCACCGAGGAACGCATCCGCACCGAGGCGGTCCTGGGCGCGCTGGCCGCTCACGACCCGAAGCGCATCGCCGAGCGCATCCGGCTCCTCAACCTGGGGGGAGCGGCGCGCTCCGCCCACGACGACCTGTCGAAGAAGCTGGACGAGCTGATCCGCCTGCGGCGCCAGGCGGACCCGGAGGCTCCGGACGTGTGGAGCCCGGACTTCGAGGTCCCAGGATCCGAGGACCCGGAGGAGATCGCGCACGAGGCCGCGGAGCTGGCGGCGCGGATCCGGGCGCTGCCGGTGCCCCTGAAGAAGGACAACACGCCCGTGTCCTCGTGGGTGAAGGCGCGGGAGACTGCGGCGGTGAGGGTGGAGAGCGGCGCGTGGGCCGAGCTGTTCGAGGGGGGGATCGGCGGCAAGATCCTGGAGGGCGCCGGCGTGTTCGACCGGAAGCCCATCGAGGGGGAGTGGGTCGAGGCCTTCGAAGAGGCTCGCCTCCTGGGCCGGCGCGCGCTCGCGGGCCGGTACCGCCGGCAGGTGGAGGCCATGGGGAGCCTTGCCGAGTTCCTCGAGGAGGCGTTCGAGGGGGCGCAGCGCCGGGCGGGTGCCTACCGCTTCGAGGACATCACCCACCTCCTGGGCGGGCCCGACGCGGTGGGGGCGAGCGCGGACCTCCACTACCGGCTGGACCAGCAGGTCCGCCACCTCCTCCTCGACGAATTCCAGGACACGTCGCTGGAGCAGTGGCAGGCGCTGGAGCCGCTGGCGAGCGAGCTGCTCTCGGGGCACCTGGACGAGCGCGCGGGCGTGATCGTCGCCGACCCCAAGCAGTCCATCTACGGGTGGCGGGGCGCGCGCCCGGAGTTGGTGCACGCGGTGGGGCGCGGCTACGGGCTGACGGAGGCGTCGCTGGACCGGTCGTGGCGCTCGGGGAAGGTGATCCTCGACTTCGTGGACGAGGTGTTCCGCAGCCTGGCCGCCAACGAGATCGTGGGTGAGCTGGACCCGGGGGGCACGGTGGCCCGGGAGTGGCTCAAGGACTTCACCGCCCTCGAGCCCGGGAGGGCGGACCAGCCCGGGCACGTGCGCATCCACGTGGGGCCGGCCGCGAAGGGGCAGAACGCCGTCCAGCCCGAGATTCTGGCGTACGCGGCGGACGTGATCCGCGACCTCCACGAGGCGATGCCGGAGCGCACCATCGGCGTGCTGGTGCGGAAGAACCGGGTGCTCGCCCACCTCATGGCCGAGCTGGGCGCGCGGGGCGTGGCGGCGAGCGGGGAAGGGGGCTCGCCCCTCACCGACACCCCGCCCGTCAACGCCAT
>JBFYZE010000278.1:0-6185 GCA_041309665.1 Gemmatimonadales bacterium
TCCGGTGTTGTTGGACCCCGAAGCGAACGCTGCGGCCAGGGGGCGCCATCCCTCCATGCCTCCAGGGCTGAGCGGGAATGCGGGCCTCCGCCTCCGATTCTCCCTGCGCCTCGAGGACCCGGCGCGGAGCGTCCGGGAGGCCGTGGGCCGCTCGCTGCTCCGTACCTTCGAGCGGTATCTCCGGGAGATCTCCCCCCCCCCCGACCGTGGAGGTTCCCACCTCCTGGACCTGGCCGTGTCCCTCCTCCTGGCCCAGAAGGTTCCCCGAATGGAGGAGGTGGACGCCGCGGCCGGGAGCGGAACGCCGGTGATCTTCCGGGAGGTGGAGGAGCTGGCGAGCAGGCTCGGCTGTTGCGTCGGGCACCTGGGCGTGGAATCCCGCCAGCGCGGCTTGCGCTTGGGCAGGCTGGTGCGCTGGACCGCGGTGCTTTTGGCGCTGAGCGTGCTGGAGGAGGAGGGGCGGCGCTGGACCCGGGTCGCGCTGCGCCTGGGGTTCGAGAGCCAGTCAGGGTTGACGCACCTGGTGAAGCGGACCACGGGGGAGCCGCCGAAGGCACTGGCCCGGGAGCCGTGGCGGGTGCTGCTGGCGCGGGCGCTGAGCGCGGTGACACGGGCGCCGCAGGCCGATAGAGAACCGTCAAGTCTGATGCAGAAGCGGCAAGCGGGAGGGGCTGGCCCCAAGGTAGGTTGATCCGACTGGTCTGGAACGGGTGGCCACTCTCCCGTTCGGTGGCCGGGCAACCGGGTAGCCATGGGGAGGCCGAGGAACCGAAATGAGACGCCCACGGGCATCGCGGGGCCCTTTGGCTTAGGGAGGCGGCGAGCCTTAGTGAATCGGGATACCCCTCTTGTTACACCGACCACTTCCTCTTGTGGTCAGGATCGTCTGACACCAGCCCAGGAGCCATCATCATGCGCTCGACCAAGGCCTTTCTGATCGTGGTAGCGTTCCTCCTGGTGCTCGCGCTCATGGCCGGGCCGTCCCTCGGCGGTAGTCAGGAGTGTGAAAACCAGGACGGGAGTTCGAGAGATTGCACCGTGATGGAGGAACTCGACGAGTGCCTTGAGGCTGCCGTGGACGCAGCGGACCAGCGTGCCGAAACCGACGAGGGCGGTTCCATCATTCTTCGGTTCCTCGAGTTCTCGATCGACGTGTCGGCCTGCGCGCTGGCCGCGATCAGCCCGTTCCACTAGGCCGTCCGGCAGGTTAGCATGAGTTGGCCGGATTCCTCCCTCGGCCCCTGGGGCTCCGGCCCGACAGGTACGAGCAAGGAGCTGCGGCGACGGGCGTGAAACCGATAGCAACGGCGGGCCGATGGGCCTGGGCCGCGGTGCTGGTGGCCGTGGCCGCGACGTTGCTGGCGTCGTTATGGCTGGTACGGGGCACCCGCCGGGGTGCGAGCGGAGACGCCGCGGGCGAAGCGTTGTTGGGTGTTCCCGCCGATGGGTCGGTCGTGGTTCCGGCGCCGCCCGAGGCCATGCTCCACCCCGAGGTGCTGGACGTCTCGGACGCGGTCCGGGCCGGCCGCATCTGGTTCATCCTGGACCGTCGCCAGGGCCAGGTCCATCGCTTGAATCCTGACGGCCACCTGCTCGGCAGCTTCTCGCGCAAGGGTGAGGGGCCGGGTGAGTTGCGGCTGCCGGAGGCGCTGGCGATCCACGGCGACACGCTGGTGGTGCTCGAGCGCCATGGCGGACGGCTCCACCTCTTCGGCTTCGACGGTGAGCTCGTCGGAGAGCGCACGCTGGAGGGCGGGGAGCGTTGCCCGGGGCCCGGCAGCGTGGGGCTCGCCTCCACGCCGGCCGGCCTGCTCGTCCTTGTGGCCTGCATGGACCTGAGCCGAGCCCTGGAGGCGCGGGTCTACCTCGAGACGGCCGACGGCACGGTCCGGCGTCTGGCGACAAGCGCGCCGAACCACGGCCGGGACGGCTCCCTCTCGCCCCTCTTCCTGCCGGTGCTCGCTGCCCGTCCCGGCGGGTTCGTCTTCGGCCTCGCCGCCGGAGATTGCCTGGGCACGTTCGACCTGCAGGGTCACGGAACCGGCTCGGTGTGCCACCACGGGATCGAGCGGATGCCTCTGCCCCAGGGACTCCAAAGCGAGTTGAGTCGGATGCGGACCCGTGCGGAGGCCGCCGGGCTCCGGGTGGCCGGAGCGTCGCACCTGCCTCCCTTTGACCGGGTCTTCGCGGGGCCGGGCGGCGACCTCCTCTACCGCTCGCCAACCCCGCCGGATGGCCAGGCACGGAGCCTGGTGCGTCAGGCATCCGGTGGAGGGGAGAGGCTCGTGGGGGTTCCGCCTGCGGCGACGGTGTTTGCCGCGGGCGACCAGGCACTGGCCGCCTGGGACGATCTGGGGGGAAGTCGTATCTTGATCTATGCACTCCCCGACCGAGATGACGCGTCGACCTGACGTCCGCGTGGAGGTCCGCGACCTCCGGGTCTCCTACCGACGGATGTGGGGCAGGGATCTGGCACTCGACGGTGTATCCCTGGAAGCTGAACCGGGCGCGGTCACGGCGATCATCGGCCGCAACGGCGCCGGAAAGTCCACGCTCTTCCGGGCGCTCCTGGGATTTCAGGCGCCGGACCAGGGAGAGATCCTTCTTGGCCGTCTCGCGCCGGCCGAGTATCGGCGCCGCCACGGCATCGGCTACGTGCCCGAGACACTCACCTATCCCCGGGGCTGGACGGTCGCCCAGATTCTGGCTCGTGGCGTGGATCTGTCGTCGGACGTGGCGGACCCGGGCGATGCGCTCGGTCGCGCCATGGAGCGAGCGAACCTCGGACCAGAGTACTTCAGGAAGCGGGTGCGCCGCTGCTCGAAAGGCATTCAGCAGCGCGTCAAACTCGCCTTCGCCCTCACCGGCGAACCGGCCCTGGTTGTGCTGGATGAGCCGTTCTCGAACCTCGACCCGCCGTCGCGCATCGCCTTGCGGGACCGCATAGTCGAGACCCGAGCCCGCGGGGCCACCGTGCTCCTGGCCAGCCATGACCTGAGCGAGGTCGAGCGTCTGGCCGACCGGGTCTACCGCATCGAGGCGGGACGGACGGAGCCCTTGATGCCACTGGAGGATGGATCTGAGCGATCCTGGGGAGCCCTCGAATCCTCGTTCGAGGTGGAACGCCCATGAGCGCCCGGTTGTTGTCCCTGCCCGATCGGGTTGGTCTGCTCTCGCGCGCGCAGGCTCAACCACTCCTCATCACCGTCGGCGTGATCGGCGCCCTCACGACGCTCATGCTCTCCGGGCGGCGGGAATCCTGGCTGGACCTCGTCGGCGCGGCGCTGCTTCTCGTCGGCGCGAGCTCGGCGATCCTGCTCACGGCCGGCCTCGTCGCTCGCGACCTCATCGACGGGGGAGCACAGATCTGGCTCCAGAAGCCCGTCTCCCCGCTTGCCTTCTACCTGGCCCGGTTCGGCGAGGCGGTGCTGGCCTGGAGCTCGGTGCTCGTGCTGGCGTCGCTCGCCGCCCGGCTGGCCACGGGAGCACTAGGCTGGCAGGCCGAGGTGGACCTTCTGGTCGCCTTGCCGCGGATCTGGCTGTCGTCGTTCGTCGTGGCGTCGATCGCGTTCGGTCTTTCGCCCTGGCTGGTAAGGGGTGCGAGCCTGGCAACGCTCCTGGTCTGGCTCGGGGGCATGGTGTTGGAGATCGAGCTTGCGGTGCGGACCGAGTTGCTGGGCCCGGCCACCAATCCGCTGCTTCGGGCGGTGCTGTTTCCTGAGTCGGCGCTCGACCGGGTGGCCGACTTCGCGGCCGGCACCGGGGACGCGATCCTCGTGCCGCTGGCCCGGATCCTGGCGTACGCGTTGACCTGGATCGCCCTGGGTTCCTACGGCGTGGCGCGCGCCACCGGGCATGGCGGGTTGGCCCGGGCCCAGGGTGACTAGCACAGCGATTCCTTGTTGTCTTTTCAAGTGTCGGCAGACATGCCCTTATGATCTCGATCCCACGGTGTTCCTCGTGATCGAGGAGGTGTGCCATGCCCTTGGTCAGCCGGAAGCCAATGCCGGTGCTGGATCCTGAGACGGAGGCCCATCTGCGGGCGGTGAGCGTGTCCGCCATCGCCCGGCGGTTCCCCCCGAACCGGGTGAAGGTCAACGACACCATCCACCGGGCGCTTCCGGTGGGCCCGCGAGCAGCGCTCAACGACCTGCCTCGGGCGGGCCGGCCTGCTTCGATCACCGACGATGCCCGGGCGTGGTTGGTCGCGCTGGCCTGGCAGAAGCCAAAGGAGCTGGGGTACGGAGAGGAGCTCTGGACCACCCGTCTCCCGGCACGGCGCCCTGTCGCTGCTCTGTGGCATTGATCTCCTGAACGGCAAGGTTCTGGCCCGGGTCGAAACCCGGCACCGCGGCCGGGAGTTCATCACCTGGCTGAAGCAGGCCAACGACGCCTGTCCGGAAAGCTGGAAGATCCGTCCGATCCTGCACAACCATTCGGCCCATATCTCCAAGGAAACCAGGGCCTATCTGGCCACCGTGCCCAACCGCTTCGAGTTCATCTTCACTCCCACGCACGGCTCGTGGCTGAACCTGATCGAGGTGCTCTTCTCCAGGTTGGCGCGCACCCTTCTCATGGGCATCAGGGAGGATTCGCACGAAGAGAGCAAGGCGCGCATCGACCAACACATCGAGGCCCTCAACCAGGAGCCCGTCATCTTCCGCTGGAAGCACGGCCTCGATTCTATCAGAGTGGCCTGATGGTGAAGTCATTCAGGGATCATTCTACTATTCCTGCCCTTGCGGGCCCCGGGGATCGGTCCCGGGGCCCCACAAGCCGGGCTGTCAACTCAAGCGAAGCGAGCATGGGCGTTGGGGTGGGGGGATCCATCAGCAGCCATGGCAGGGCCCGCTCCGCCCTGGGGTCTGGACACTTGACGCGAGAAGACCTGTGATGAGTCGGACCGGGATTTCGGTGCTCGCGATGCTGGCACTCGGAGGGTGTGAGCATGGTGACGAATACCTCTTCTTTTCGGATGTACCCTATCCCTCCTCCCCGCGTGTGGCCGACTCTGGCGTTTCCGTTGAGTTCATCAGGGAATACGGGGATCGCGACCAGGGGCTTGTCTTCGGGCACATAGTCAGCCTGGCCGCCAATCCCGCCGGCGTGCTTGCGGTCTACGATCGGGACGATTGCCGGATCTGGCTGGTGGACACCCAGGGCGGCCAATGGAAGACCGTAGGTCGATGCGGTGAGGGGCCCGGGGAGTTCAAGTCCATCACGGCGATGACCTTCTCAGGTGACACACTGATCGTGTTCGATGAGGGTCGCCAGGCGCTGGTCCGTCTCGATCCCAAAGGCGAGGAACTTGAGAGAATGACCCCGGCCCTGGCTGAGTGGGGAGCTCTGAGCATCTCCGATCTGGCCGTTGACGGAGAGGGCACGGTCGTCGCGGGACTCGACCTCGCCCCCAGCGAGCCGGCCGCCGACTACCTGCAGGTCGCCGTCTTCGATCCTTTCGGAGAAGGGAGCACCGTGCGCGGATTGACCGCTCCGCCCCTGGCCAGGAGGACACCACGACCGATCGTGAGGTACAGCTCCCTTTGTGGCAGAGTGAGCCCTTCCGGGGAGAGGGTCATTGTCGCTGCCAACACCTGGGGCCCACAGGCAGTGGTCCTCCGCCAGCGTGACCTGAAGGCACTATCCAGCTTGAGGGTCCCCGTCGCCTGGGCGCTTCCCAACGAGCACAGCCTGAGGCCCGGGTATTGGGGGCCCATGTATCCAATTCCGAAGGTCGTATGCGGGGGGGAACTCGCGGTGATCGGATACCGGGACCAACGGTACCTTGAGGCATCACGATCCTGGGAGGTGCGGGCCGCGGCCATGATCGTGTTGGATCTGGACGGCAACCTCGTGGCTGCTGTGGTTGAAGACGGGCCCCTCTCCCCAAGATCCGTCATGTTCATGACCCCGGGGGCTGCCACAGGGGAGCGGTTCCTCTTCTTCACGAACAGCTTCTTCGACTACCCGGTCGTGCACGAGTACCGGATTGTCCGGAAGGGAGGGTAGCCCATGAGACCGTCGAGCTGGACAGCAATACTCCTTTCCTTCGGCGACAGAGCCAAGATGTCCGGAATGACCACTTCTGGGCGATCCGGCTTCCGTTCCGTGCCCCGATCGAGGATCTCAAGGCTTCTCTTCCTCAACGTATTCGCCCTCCTTTTTCTTCCGGTGCAGTCCTACGC
>JBFYZE010000279.1:0-2510 GCA_041309665.1 Gemmatimonadales bacterium
GGTACTGCCCGGGGACATGGGTTACAGATCAGTCCAGGGACATGGGTAACACATCTACGATGGCTGGTTGGGGATTGGGAGGGAGCCATGCCGTGGATGGAGACGTGTCCGATGCGGGAGCGGATGGCGTTTGTGATGGCGTATGAGAGCGGTTTGTACACGACGACGGAGCTGTGCGAGCGGCACGGGGTGAGCCGGAAGACTGGGTTGAAGTGGGTGAGGCGGTACTGGGATGAGGGAGGTGAGGGGTTGCGGGATCGGAGCCGTCGGCCGCACCGGAGCCCTGGGCGGACAGAGGAGGCGATTGAGGAGTTATTGGTGGAGGTGAGGCGGGCACATCCGAAGTGGGGTCCGGAGAAGCTATTGGGGGTGGTGAGGAAGGGTCATCCGGAGCTCGAGTTGCCGGCGCGGAGCACGGTGGCGGGGATCTTGAAGCGGCGGGGGATGGTATCTGGTCGAGCTCGTCGTCGTCGACACCTTCATCCTGGGCGGCCGGTGATGGAGGTGGTGGCGCCGAACGATTTGTGGACGGCGGACTTCAAGGGGCAGTTTCGGACGCTGGACGGTCGGTACTGCTATCCGCTGACAATTGCGGATGAGCATTCGCGGTACCTGGTGGCGTGCGATGGTCTGCTGTCGACCGCGCAGGTGGGGGCGCGTGGAGTGTTCGAGGGAGCGTTTGCAGAGTACGGCCTGCCGTCAGCCATCCGCACTGATAATGGCTCGCCGTTTGCTGCAGCACATGCCCTTCACGGGCTGTCAGCGTTGAGCGTGTGGTGGATCCAGCTCGGCATCCGCCCCTACCGGATCGAGCCTGGGAAACCACAGCAGAATGGCCGCCACGAGCGCATGCACCGCACCCTCAAGGACCACACCACTCGGCCTCCGGCAGCGGACTGCAGGCGCCAGCAGATCCGTTTCGACGCCTTTCGGCGGGAGTTCAACGAGATTCGCCCCCACCAGGCGCTGGGCCAGAAGACCCCGGCAGAGGTCCACCGGCCCTCGCCTCGACCCTACCCCAGCCGCATCCCCGAGCCGTCGTATCCCGCCCACCTCGAGAAACGCAAGGTGAGCTGCATCGGCATCATCAAGTTCAAGAAACGCCAACTCTTCCTCTCCGAGACCCTGCGCAGCCAAACGATCGCCCTCGAAGAGATCGACGATGGCATCTGGTCCATCTACTTCTACGACATCCTTCTTGGCCGCCTCGACGAGCGAGACTTCCAGGTGATCCCGTGATGCCGCAATCCCGAGCTGTGGAATCTGACGCCCTATGGAAAGCTGCCACCTCCCCCCTCCCACCTTTCCACAGGCCTTGGAAAACGGGGCAGGAGCCCCGTTTCCCACAGCTCCCACAGCTCCGACGACGACAAATCGTGTTACCTATGTCCTTGGACTATTCTGTTACCTATCTCCCCGGACGCTGCAGGCCCCCGCCCGTGCCCGCTTGTCACGGCGGAGTTCGCAAAACGGAGCCGGAAGACGAAGCCGGATGCCTGTCTCCCTGCCCGTCTCCGTCTCCAATCGCACGCTCTGAGGTTTGAAGGCGCGATCGGGCACGGGTACGGAGACGGAGACGGTAGCGGGTGATTTGGACGGCCCAGCTGTTGGCGTGTGGCGGGCCCCGGCGTCGCTCCCGTGCGCGCGCCGCGCAGGGGTCAGTTCACGACCCCGAGCGGATCGCCGTCACCCTCCTCGACCGGCGGTGGCGCCGCGTTCGGGCGGGTCCGAGTGCCGCCATTGCGGACCGGCGTGTCGTACTCGAGCTCGCACCAGCCCCTGCCGAGCCTCTCCAGGAGCGCGTTCCGGGTCTCCTGGGAGCCGTCCACGGTGAGCGCAGGCGGCGGCACCAGGCGGGCGCGGTAGCGGCCGCGGCGAAGGAGCTCGAAGCGCACCGACAGCTCGCCCGGGTGGTCGAGCAGGAACTCCCGCAGCTCCTCGAGCGACGCCTCGTCGGCCTCGTCGAGGTCGACGACCACGCGCAATGCGGAGGCGCGCTTCTCGGCCAGCCCGTCCAGGGAGCTCACCTCCTCGGCGGAAAGCTCCACGTGGTCGCCCTCGCCCTTGATCGAGGCCACGACGAGCACCGGGCTGCCGTCGACCAGGGCCCGCTCGGCACGTTCGAAGGCATCCGGGAAGGCCACCACGCGGACGCTGCCGGTCGCGTCCTCGAGCTCCCAGACCCCCATGCGGCGGCCGTGGTTGGGCCCCTCCCGTCTGATCGGGATCACCTTGAGGCCGCTCACCAGGCCCGCGACGGTGGCCCGTTCCGAGCCGGACTCGAGGCGCCGAGGCAGCTCGGCAATCGAGCAGTCGGCAAAGCGTCGGAGCTGATCGGAGTAGGCGTCGAGCGGGTGCCCGGAGAGGAAGAACCCGAGCACGTCCCGCTCCCAGCCGAGACTCTCGGCACTGTCGCCCTCCGCTTCATTCCTGAGACCCGTATCGAAGCTGTCGGAGCGAAGGTCGTCGAACAGGAGGCCTTGCCCGATCTCGCTCTGCTCGCTCTCACG
>JBFYZE010000280.1:0-3491 GCA_041309665.1 Gemmatimonadales bacterium
TGCCTCAGGAGGGAAGGATTCCTCCTGGGACTGGGCGGACCCCTCCGACGCGGTCCGCACGGCGGTCGCGGAGGCCCAGCGTCGCGTGGGCGTGGTGCCCGAGAGCGGCCAGGCTGCGGACACGGCGGCACAGCTGACCACCACGGTCATGAACCCCTACAACGACGAGGAGTGGGGAGACCTGGGAGACGCCTACGCAGCCGCAGGCGACCCAACCGCGGCATCCGCGTGCTGGGCCGTCGCGCTCCTGCGCGACGAGTACGACCAGGAATGGATCGACCACCGACCGGACACCCGTCTCATCGTGGACTTCCTGCTCTCCCGCGGCATCCTGCTGGACGACGGGTTGGTGGGGGATCTGGGGCGCGCGGCCGAGAACAGGGGGAATGCCGACGCATCGCGTCAGCTCTTCGACCTCGCCTGGGCCCTGGACCCTGCCGACCCCGAGTGGCTGGACATGAACAAGGGAAGGCAGATACCCGACGCGTACGCCTCGACCATCGCCGCGGCCCGGGCGTCCGAGGCGCGACGGCAGAGGACGGCGGTCCTGGCCGACGCACTCGGAGCCCTCCGGACCGATCCGGCCATGGCCTACAACTGGAGCAACGCGGGCAACCAGGCACTGACCGTGAACGACACCGCCATAGCCATGAGGCTCATCGGGATGGCGCACATCATGGATCCCACGGGAGGCTGGAGCGCCCAGTACCCGGGTGCCTACACGGACCCCGCGGATGCCGCCGAGGCCGTGCGCTTGGTGGGGATCACCGACGACGAAGCGGTCGGACGCCTGGCGAAGGACCTCGACTCCCGGAGCCGGGACGAGGCGGCCGCAAGCCTCTTCGCTCTGGCCCTCGAGCTGGACCCCGACGATCCCGAGTGGCGAGCGGAGGTCGAGCGGGCGGGAAGCGGAGGCGGAGGCGTCCACTGGATCCTCCTGCTCGTCAGCCCCGTGGGCGTCGTGGCAGCGTCGCTGTACGGCGCCTACCTCGGCCGCGCGCGGCGCAGGAAGCTGGGCCTCGGCGACAGGTCGAAGAAGACCAGGAAGGAGAGTTGGAAGATGGAGTTCCCGCCCATCAAGGAGAAGCTGGCCGCGGGCTGGCAGCTCGGCGATCAGCCGGCGGACGCGACGGGAACCACATGAGCGTGCTCGGGGGCGTTCTCGGGGGGCTTCGCCAGCTCCGCCATCCAGCGCCGTTCCGCATCGCGGAGCCCCCCTGGCCCGAAGGCTGGGAGGCTGCGCTGGCACAGGCCTTGGTCGCTCCTCCGTCGGCACCGGCGAGCGCGCCGGAGGTCCCACCGACCCCGGCCCCTCCCACGCCCGACCCCGGCTGGCTGGCCGACCTGGGGACCGGGCTCTGGCGGCTCCGCCAGCGCATGGTGGAGCCGGGCACGGACCGCCCGCTGGACGAGATGCGCCGGGCGTTCCGACACCTGGAGTCGCTCACCGACATGGTCCGCGGCGCTGGCCTCGAGATCCAGGACCACACCGGGGCTCCGTACCACGCCGGGATGGCTCTCCAGGTCCTGGCCTTCCAGCCCACCCCGGGCGTGCAGCGGGAACGGGTTGGCGAAACCGTCAAGCCGACGATCTACCACAACGGCACGATGATCCAGATGGGTGAGGTCATCGTCGCCACTCCGGAGGGACCACGATGAGCAGGAGCACCATCGACTTCGGCATCGACCTGGGCACCACCAACAGCACCATCGCGGTGCTGGCTGGCACCGAGGTGCAGGTCTTCCGGAACAACGAGGGCTTCGAGACCACGCCTTCGGCGGTGTGGTACGACAAGGGCGGCCGCCTCTTCGTGGGGCGCCGGGCGAAGGAGCGACTCGAGGACGACGGGGACAACACCGCCGCTGAGTTCAAGCTCCAGATGGGGACGACCACGGAGTACCGCTTCGCCCGGGACACCCGCACCATGCGTCCCGAGCAGCTCTCCGCGGAGGTGCTGAAGAGCCTCAAGGCCGACGTGACCCAGCGCACGGGCGAGGAGGTCCGGGCGGCGGTCATCACGGTGCCGGCGGCCTTCGAGCTCCCGCAGTGCGAAGCCACCAAGAAGGCCGCGGAGCTGGCGGGGCTCACGGTGAGCCCCCTCCTCCAGGAACCCGTCGCCGCGGCCCTCGCCCACGGATTCCAGAGCGAGAGCGAGAAGGTCTTCTGGCTCGCCTACGACCTGGGCGGCGGGACCTTCGACGCGGCGGTCATCCAGGTCCGGGACGGGACCATCCGGGTGGTGAACCACGGCGGCGACAACCACCTCGGGGGGAAGCTCATCGACTGGGAGATCGTGGACAGCATCCTGGTCCCGGCTGCGGTGCGCGACAACCAGCTCACCGACTTCCGCCGCGGCAACCCGAAGTGGAGGGCCGCTTTCGCCAAGCTCAAGCAGGCCGCTGAACAGGCGAAGATCCGCCTCTCGAGGGACCCGTCGGCGGAGATCCTCATGGACTTCCTCTGCCAGGACGACCGGGGCCAGCCCGCCAGGCTGGAGCTGGAGCTGAAGCGCGGCGAGCTGGAGGCCCTCGCCGAGCCCTTCATCGTCCGCTCGATCAACATCTGCCGGAAGGTCCTGTCGGAGAAGCGCCTCGCGCCCGGGGACATCGAGCGCGTCCTTCTGGTGGGCGGGCCGACGCTCATGACGTACCTCCGCGACCGGCTCGCCGACCCCGCGCAGGGGTTGGGGATCCCATTGGACTTCGGCCAGGATCCCCTCACCGTGGTCGCCCGCGGCGCTGCGATCTTCGCCGGAACCCAGCGCCTGGAGGCGGAGGCGCCGGTGGCGGGCGCGACCCCTTCCCCCTACGCCATCTCCCTGGACTACAAGCCCGTGGGCGCCGACACCGAGCCCCTGGTGGGCGGGAAGGTCTCGGCGGCGGGGGGCCAGATCCTCGCGGGTTACACCGTCGAGTTCGTGAACGAGGCGGCCCGCCCACCGTGGCGGAGCGGCAAGGTGGGGCTCTCGCCCGAAGGAACGTTCGTGACCGCCCTGTGGGCCGAGAAGGGCCGACCCAACGCGTACCGCGTCGAACTGTGCGACTCATCCGGGTCGGCGCGACCATGCGCCCCCGCCACGTTCACGTACACGGTGGGGCTCGCCATCACCGACCCACCCCTCACCCTCTCCCTGGGAATCGCGCTGGCGGACGGCACCATGGAGGCGTTCTTTCCCAAAGGCACCCCGCTCCCCGCCCGGCGCCGGAGCATCCGGCGCACCACGGTCGAGGTGCGCAAGGGCCAGACCGGGTCCCTCATCGCCATCCCGGTGGTCGAGGGGGAGAACCGCAATCGCGTGGATCGCAACCAACTTGTCGGCACGCTCGAGATCAGCGCCGACCACATCCGGCGGGACCTCCCCCCGGGAAGTGAGATCGAGGTCACCATCGAGGTGGACGCCTCCCGGCTGGTGCGCACCCGCGCCTACATCCCGCTCCTGGACGAGGAGTTCGAGAAGGTCATCAAGCTCGAGAAGGCCGGCGCCGACCCC
>JBFYZE010000281.1:0-4557 GCA_041309665.1 Gemmatimonadales bacterium
GGCCGACTCGCTGGACGAGGCGGTGGCCTTCGCCATCGCGTACGCCCCCGAGCACCTCTCGGTGATGACCGCCGATGCGTCTGCCGTCGCCGCGCGCATCCCCACGGCAGGCACCACGTTCGTGGGGCCGTGGGCGTCGGTGGTGTTCGGCGACTACCTCACCGGCGCCAACCACGTGCTCCCAACCGCCGGGCGCGCCCGCTCGTTCTCGGGGCTCTCCGCCCAGCACTACCTCAGGTCCTACACCGTGCAGGAGTTCACCCGGTCGGGCGCCGCCTCCCTGGCCGACGACGTGGTGCGCCTGGCCGAGGCGGAAGGCCTCCCCGCCCACGCCGCCGCCGCCGCGGCCCGGAGGGCGCCATGACGCCCTTCCCCCGCGCCGACTACGGGGCCGTGACGCGGTACCACTTCGACCGCACTCCGGTGGAGGTGGACCTCTCGGACAACACCAACCGGTGGGGCACGCCTCCCGCCGCGCTGCACGTGCTCCGCCGCGCCGGGGCCGACCTCCTGGCCCGCTACCCGGACATCTATGCCGACGAGCTGAGGGCGGTGGCAGCCGAGCGCCTGGGCGTCCCCGAAGCGTGCGTGGCCACCGGGTGCGGCTCCGACGATGTCCTCGACTCCACCTTCCGGGCCTGTGGCGGGAGCGCGTCGGATTTCGTGGCGCTGGCGGCGCCCACCTTCTCCATGGTGCGCCCCTTCGCGCGCATGAACGGCATGCCGGCGCGCACAGTGCCCTGGGCGGACGCGCTGGACGATCCCACCCGCCTCCTGGAGGGCAGTCCGGCCCTGGTGTACGTGTGCCGCCCCAACAACCCCACCGGCCACGTGGTCACCGCCCCCTGGGTGGAAGCGCTCCTGGGGGCGGCAAGGGAGAATGGGCCCGTGGTGGTGCTGGACGAAGCGTACGTGGACTTCGGCGGTGACACCTTCGCCGTCCGCGCGGCGGACCATCCGCGGCTCGTGGTCTCCCGCACCCTCTCCAAGGCCTTCGGGCTGGCCGGGCTGCGCGTAGGCTACGCGGTGGCGGCGGCGGCCACGTCGCTGGAGATCGAGAAGTCCCGGGGCCCCTACAAGGTGTCCCGGGTGGCAGGAGAGGCGGCGGCGGCCGCACTGCGCGACGCCGACGGTTGGGTGGCGCGCACCGTGGCCGAGTGCGTGGCCAACCGGGAGCGGGCCTTCCCGGAGTTGGCCCGGCGCGGACTCGATCCCCTCCCGTCCTTGGCGAACTTCATCCTCTTCCGCTCGCCCACGGGGGACGCGAAGACCGACGCCCTGGGGATCCGCGCCCACGGCGTGGCCGTCCGCCCCTTCCCCGGGGACATGCCCGACGGCGCCGACGCCCTGCGCCTGACCGTGGCCCCCTGGGCGGAGATGGAGCGCTTCTTCGCCGCGCTGGACGGGTACCTGGGCGCGCTCCGGGCGGGCGCGGCCACCCCGGGGATGTGCCCATGAAGGTCGCGCTCTTCGACTACGGCGCGGGAAACCTCCACTCGTTGGCCAAGGCGCTGGAAGGAGCGGGCGCCGGCGTCATCGTCACCGCTGATTGGGACGAGGCGCTGGCCCTGGATGCCCTGGTGCTCCCGGGCGTGGGGGCCTTCGGGGCTGCCGCTTCCGCGCTCCCCCCGGACCGCTCGGCGCTCCGGCGCGCCCTGGAGCGCGGTCTCCCCTGCCTGGGCATCTGCCTGGGCATGCAGCTCTTCTTCGACGAGAGCGAGGAGTCGGCGGGAGCGGGGATCGGGCTCATCCCAGGCCGTGTGCGGCACCTGGACACCCCCGTGGTGCCCCAGATGGGGTGGAACGACGTGACCACCGGGCCCGATCCCCTCTTCCGGAACGTGGAGGGCCTCGTGGCCTACTACGCCAACTCGTACGTGTGCGAGCCGGCCGGCCCTGCCGACGCCATCGCCTGGAGCGACTACCAGGGCGTCCGCTTCGCGGCCGCCGTGCGCAAAGCACGCACGTGGGGCGTGCAGTTCCACCCGGAGAAGAGCTCGGAGCAGGGACGCCGGATCCTCGCCAACTGGGTGGCGCTGGCCGGACGGACCGGACACTCGACAAGGAGCGGAAAGCCGTGATCGCCATCCCTGCCGTGGACCTGAAGGGCGGACGCTGCGTCCAGCTCGTGGGCGGCCGCCCCGAGGACGAGCGCATCTCGCTCCCGGACCCCGTGGAGGTGACAGGGGGATGGTGGGCGCTCGGCTTCGCATCCCTCCACGTGGTGGACCTGGACGCCGCCCTGGGCTCCGGTGACAACCTGGCCACGCTGGCCCGCGTGGCTGCCGCCACGCCCGCGCTCACCCAGGTGGGCGGCGGCGTGCGCGACGACGCCCGGGCGGACGCCCTCCTGGCGTCCGGGGTGGACCGGGTGGTGGTGGGCACCCGCGCCGTCACCGACCCCTCCTGGCTCACCGCCCTGGCCGAGCGCCACCCCGGGCGGGTGGTCGTGGCCGCCGACACGCGCGATGCCTACGTGGTCACGCGGGGATGGACCGAGCGCTCGGGGCTCACCGTCGCCGACTTCCTCCAGCGGCTGGAGGGGCTCCCGCTGGGGGGGATCCTGGCCACCGATGTCGGCCGGGAAGGGCGCATGCAGGGGATGGACCGGGTGGCGGTCGCGCGCACCCTGCACTGGAGCACCCACCCGGTGATGATCTCGGGTGGCGTCACCACCGAGGACGACCTGGCCTGGCTCGAGGAGGCCGGCGCCTTCGGCGCCGTCCTCGGCATGGCGCTGTACACAGGAACCCTGGACGCCGAGCGCGTCGCCGCCCGCTGGGGCGGAAACGCCGCATCGCGAGGCACACCATGAGCAAGCTGAAGAGGGAGACGAAGGAGACGCGGATCGTCTGCGAGGTGCGCAGGGGCTCCGGCTCCGCGCAAGTCAGCGTGGACGACCGCTTCCTCGCCCACATGGTGGACACGCTGGCCCGCTACGCCTCCCTGGACGTGGTCCTCGAGGCCACGGGCGACCTGCGCCACCACCTGGTGGAGGACGTGGCCATCACCCTGGGGCTCGCCCTCAAGGACGAGATCCCCGAGCGCGCGGCGCGCTACGGGTGGGCGGTGGTTCCCATGGACGAGGCGCTCGCGGAGGCCGCCGTGGACCTGGGGAGCCGGCCGTATTGGGCCGGCCGGACACCGTCGCGGCTCTACACCCACTTCCTCCAGTCCTTCGCCGTGAACCTGGGCGCCACGGTGCACGTGCGCGTGCTCCGGGGCGACGACCGCCACCACATGGTGGAGGCGGCGGTGAAGGCGCTGGGGCTGGCGCTCCGCCAGGCTTTGGCGGAGGGGGACCAGGTCTTCAGCACGAAGGGCTCGGTGAAGCTGGAGCGGCTCTCCTGATGCTCCGCCCCCGCGTGATCGTGTGCCTGGACGTGAAGGACGGGCGCGTCGTGAAGGGGACCCGCTTCGTCGGGCTCCGCGACGTGGGCGACCCGGTTGAGCTGGCCGCCCGCTACGAGGAGGAGGGGGCCGACGAGATCGTCTTCCTCGACGTGTCCGCCTCCCGTGAGGGGCGCGGGACCCTCCTGGACACGGTGCGCCGCACCGCCGAGGCGCTCTTCATCCCCCTCACCGTGGGCGGCGGGGTGCGCTCGGCCGAGGACATCGGTCCCCTCCTGCGCGCCGGGGCCGACAAGATCAGCGTGAACACAGCGGCGGTCGAGCATCCGGACATCCTCTCCCGGGGCGCCGAGCGGTTCGGGAGCCAGTGCATCGTGGCGAGCATCGACGCCGCCCGACACGCCGGCGGTTGGCGCTGCCACACCCACGGCGGGTCCCGCCCCACCGACCTGGAGGCGGTAGGCTGGGCCCAGGAGTGCCACCGCCGGGGCGCCGGGGAGATCCTCCTCACGAGCATAGACCAGGACGGTGCGCGTTCCGGCTACGCGCTGGACCTCACCCGCGCGGTGGCCGACGCCGTGCCCGCTCCCGTCATCGCCTCCGGGGGGGCCGGAGAGGCCGCGCATCTCCGGGACGCGTTCAGGGAGGGTCACGCCTCCGCCGCGCTCGTCGCGGGGATCCTCCACGATGGGCTCACCACCGTGGAGGAGCTCAAGTCCGCCCTCGCCGGTTGGGGGATCCCGGTGCGTCCCACCCACGCAGGCGCCCCCGGGGCTCCCGCAGGAGCGAACCCATGACCGACCGTACCCTCCGCGCCCCCGAGGACCTGGACGCGCTCGACTTCGCCAAACTCACCGGCCTGGTCCCGGTGGTGGCCCAGGACGCGGCCGACGGCCGCGCGCTCATGCTGGGCTTCGCCACCCGGGAGGCGCTGGAGTTGAGCCTCGCCACCGGGGAGATGCACTTCTGGTCCCGCTCCCGAGGCGCCCTCTGGCGGAAGGGGGAGACGAGCGGGAACACGCTCCGCGTCGTCTCCCTCCACGCCGACTGCGACGCTGACGCCGTCCTCGCGCTGGTCCGCCCCACCGGCCCCGCGTGCCACACCGGCGAGGGGACCTGCTTCGGGGACGGGGCGACGCCGGAGCTCCCCGCGCTGGACGCCACCCTGGCCGCCCGCCAGCGGGAGCGCCCCGCCGGGAGCTACAC
>JBFYZE010000282.1:0-3353 GCA_041309665.1 Gemmatimonadales bacterium
CGTCTTCCTCGATGAGTCCGGGTTCCAGCTGACCCCCCTGGTGCGGCGCACCTGGGCCCCACGGGGCCGGACGCCTCTCCTGTGGCACTCCCAGCGCCATGACCGGGTCTGAGCCTGAGCACGCAGACCGCTGGTCTTGCGGGGAGAACTGATCACGGTTAGAAGGGGGAGCAACAGCAACCCCCTCACCGAGCTTGATCTTGCTCAAGCTTGGTGAGGGGGTTCTCCTTTGTCGGCCGTCAAACCAAAAAAGGAGGAGGAAAATGTCGCACACTACGTTGGTGGACGCCAGGGTCTGGCGGTTGTTGCTCGAAGCCGATGGGGATTTGGCGGCGCAGGCCCGCGCCAGGGGTTGTTCCTGCGGAGGCAGGCTGCACAGCGCGCGGTACCGGCGCAAGCCGCGGCGGGGGCTGCCCAGGGGAGTGTGGGAGGAGTACCGCTGGCGCGAGAGTCTGTGCTGTGCGAGCGAGGGGTGCCGTAGGCGAGTGACGCCTTCGTCGCTGCGCTTTCTGGGCCGGCGTGTGTACCTGGCGGCGTGGGTGGTGCTGGTGAGCGCCATGACGGGCGGGGTGACGGAGCGCCGGGCGGCGGCCATGCGGGACCTGGTGGGGGTGAGCGTCCGTACGTTGCAGCGCTGGCGGGCGTGGTGGCTGGGCACGTTCCCCGAGAAGGCGTTCTGGAGGGAGGTCCGGGGGCGGCTGGCCCCGCCGGTGGACGAGGCGCGGTTGCCGGCCTCGCTGCTCGAGCGCTTCCCCGGCGAGGGAGCGGGTAACGGCCTGGTCGCCTGTCTCCGGTTCCTGGCCCCCATCACGACGAGCACGGGGTACGCGATGGCCGTGTAGGCTCCCGCAGAAGATGACGCTCCCTCGTCCTGAGCAGGGGTGGTAGCCTCCACCGTCCCCAACCACGGAGGCTCCATGGACGAGGCGAGGGAGACGGTGCAGGACCGCTGGGCGCGGATGCGCTTTGCGGTGGTGGGTCCGCTGTTGTCGGCACCGCCGGCTGCGGGCGAGCTCGCGCAGGAGCTGACGCGGCTGGCCGGCAAGCTCTGGCGCCACCCGGTGAGCGGCGAGCCGGTGCGTTTCGCGCGCTCGACCATCGAGCGTTGGTACTACGCGGCGCGGGCGGAGGCCACCGATCCGGTCGGGGTGCTCCGCCGCCGGGTGCGCAGCGATGCCGGGCGGACCCGGGGAGTGAGCCTGGCGCTGGCCCAGGCGATCAGGACGCAGTACCGCGAGTATCCCTCCTGGAGCTACCAGCTTCACGCGGACAACCTCCGCGTCCTGGCCGAACAGCATCCGGAGCTGGGCCCGCTGCCCTCCTACAGCACGGTGCGCCGGTGGATGAAGGCCCACGGCCTCTTCAAGAAGCGCCGCCGTGGGCGCCCCCCGAAGCCGGGTGAGCTGCGTGCGGAGCGTCGCCTGGACGAACTGGAGACGCGCAGCTTCGAGGCCGAGTACGTGAACGCGCTCTGGCACCTGGACTTCCACGCCGGCCGCCGCAAGGTCCTGACCCCTCAGGGCCGCTGGGTGACACCACACCTGCTGGGTGTGCTGGATGATCGCTCCCGCCTGGCCTGCCACCTGCAGTGGTACTCGAGTGAGACCGCCGAGACCCTCGTGCACGGGCTCAGTCAGGCCATCCTGAAGCGCGGCCGGCCCCGGGCGCTGCTCACCGACAACGGCAGCGCCATGCTGGCCGCCGAGACCACCGAGGGCCTGACCGACCCCCACATTGCGCTCACCGGGGGAATCGCTCAGATCAGGTTGAATGCTCAGGGGACTATCCCAGTGCCCTCTGGTAAAGGCCCTCGTAGGCTCTGATCATGGCGTTTTTCGAGAAACGGTCCGTGACGGTTGATCGGCCGGTCCTGGAAACCGCCTCTCTTAGGGCTCCATCTCCCCTCAATCGAATGACCGCATCGGCCAACGCGGCGTGATCGCCCACCGGACAGAGGATCCCATCTTTCCCGTCGGTTAGGATCTCCTCCGGTCCGCCACACCGAGTGGCCACCACGGGCAGGCCCGTAGCCATGGCCTGCACCGAAACCAGGGAGAAACCCTCGTGGGCAGATGTCAGGAGGAGGATGTCCAGCGACCTCAAGAGGTCTGGAATGTCCTGACGGAAACCCATGAAGGAAACGGTCTCCCCCAGGCCCAGGTCTCTTTGCATGGCTGCGAGCTCATCGAAGACGGGAGGAGTGGTCTGCCCGGCGATGACGAAATGAACCGCTTCCCCGACCTGTTCCTTCACGATCCGGGCGGTCCGGAGGAGCGTCGCGTAGTCCTTGGCGGGCCGAACGTTCCCCACCGAGCCCACCAAGAAGGTGTCGGCCGAAACACCCAGCTCGGCCCGGAGCCTCCCGGCCTCTCCGGGGGAGAACACCGTCGTGTCGATTCCGTTCGGAATCACCTCGAGATCTTCTTCCCGAAAGCCAGCCTTCTCCATCGCTCGGGCCTTCAGCGACGAACTCACACACACGACTTTGTGGGCGCAGCTCCGGATGAGTCGGTTTCGGAGGATGCTCTGCCAGCCCCAGGCGCGAAGGTCCGGGTCACCATGGAAGGTCCCCACCACCGGGACTCCCCGGATCCGCCCTGCCACGCTGCCATACAACGTCGTGGAATAGAGGTGGGTTTGGACGAGATCGACCCGGTGCTCCTTGATCACGCGGGTCAAGTTTCCGAGATAGGACAGGTCGAACCGGCCGGAGGAGGAGAGGAGAAGGGGGGAGAACCCGGCGTCTCGCACGGAATCCTCCACCCAACCCGGGCCCGCCACCACTGGGATGCTCTCCCACTCCGATCCGAGGGAAGTGATCAGGGTCAGGAAGACGGTCTCTGCCCCCCCCGGACCCGTTGTATCGATGAGATGGAGGATTCTCTTCACGCCTGCGGCTTCCTCAAAGAACGTGGAGGCCGGGCATCCAATGGGTTGACCCACCAGGGATGGGGAGTCCCTCTCTTCGAGACAGTGTGTGGCGTGCTCACGACACTTCGCTTGCTCACCATTCCCTCCGCACCCCTGCATGGAGAACCAGACCTCGCCTAAGTTACCAACCCTCAGCAGGATGTGGAACGACGATTTCGCTTTCCATGGAGGTATACGCTGCACGGACCGACGAGGTGGCGCGCCCAATTGGTACTTTCCTTGCTCCCCATCCTGGTCATCACGCTGATGCCCGGCGACGCCGTTTCTGTCGCTCTGGACCCTCGGGAAAGGGTCTGCCCCTTCTGCGGGAGTCGGGCGCTGGCGGATGCGGTGCTCAACACCCTCCTGTTCTTCCCTTTGGGGTGGGTCCTTGGGAGGGGGAGGGGGGTGTGGCGGGCGACAGGGTGGAGCGCGGCTCTCTA
>JBFYZE010000283.1:0-3420 GCA_041309665.1 Gemmatimonadales bacterium
GGCCGGGATCACGGCCGACACCGCCCGCACGACGGTCATGGTCCGCCCCTGAGCACGAGGACCAGCACCACCAGCAGCGTGAGCGGCGCGCCCAGGCGGGCGTAGTCGCCGAAGCGGTAGCCGCCGGGTCCGTACACCATGGTGTTCGTCTGGTAGCCGATCGGTGTCATGAACGACGCCGATGCCGCGACCGCGACGGAGAGCGCAACCATGCGCGCGTCGAGCCCTTGCACCGCGGCCGTCGCCATGGCGATGGGGAAGACGAGGACCACCGCCGCGGTGTTGGTGATGAGCTCGGTGAGGACGAGCGTCGCCAGGACGATGCCCAGGTAGGCCCCCGCCGGCCCCAGGCCCCCGAAGACGGCCACGATCCCCTCGGCCGCGCGCTGGGCCACCCCCGTCACCTCCAGAGCCCGACCGAGGCCGAAGGACGCCGCGATGAGGATGATGATGTTCAGGTCCACGGCACGGCGGGCTTCGGTGGGGGTCAGGACCCGGGTCCCCACGAGAACCAGGGCGCCCAGCAGCGTGGCCTGGAGGATGGGGACGAGGCCCAGGGCGTTGCCCGCCACGACGCCCACCAGCACCGCCCCCACGATCCAGGCCTGCCGCGTGGTGGTGGGCGCGAGGCCGTCCATGGCCGCGATGGTGAGGAAGTCGGCGCGGTCCCGCCAGCGGTCGCGGAACCCGTCGTCGGAGAGGAGGAGGAGGGTGTCGCCCACCTCGAGCGGCACGGTGCCCAGCTTGGAGCGCACCGGCTCGCCGGCGCGGTGGATCCCCAGGACGGCCGCCTGGTAGCGGGCCCGGAACCGGACCTCGTTCAGGGTTGCGCCCACCAGAGGGGAGGCCGCCCCCACCACCGCCTCGAAGTAGGCGTGCCCCGCGCCGTGGAACCGACGCGCGTGGCGGTGCTGGGCGGAGCGTAGGCCCAGGTTGTTGCGCAGGTCCAGGACCAGGTCGGCCTGGCCCACGAAGACCAGGAGGTCGCCGCCCCGGAGAACCGTGGTGGGCGTGGCCGGGGCGATGACCTCGTCGGCCCGCCAGATCTCCGCGAGGAACACCCCCTCCAGGCCCCTCAGGCCCCCCGTCTCCACGGTGACGCCGTCGAGCGCGCCCCCCGGGACCACCTCCATCTCCACGACGAAATCGCGGGCGCCGGCCTCCAGGGCGTTGAACGGCCCCCCGCGGGCGGGGAGGAGGCGCGGCGACACCAGGACCAGGTAGGCGAGGCCGGCCAGGGCCACGGGGAGTCCGAGGCGGGAGATCTCGAACATCCCCATGGCTGCCATGCCATGGCTCTGCATGAGCCCGGATGCCACCAGGTTCGTGGAGGTGCCGATGGCGGTGACGACGCCGCCCAGGATGGCGGCGAAGGAGAGCGGCATGAGGTAGTGGGACGCCGGCTGGCCGTTCTGCCTGGCCCATGCGCCCACCTGGGGGGCCATCATGGCCACGATGGGCGTGTTGTTGAGGAAGGCCGACGCGCCCATGACCGGCACGAGCAGGCGCGCCAGCGCCCGGCGCGGGGAGCGGGTTCCCGCCATGGTGCGGCGGAGCAGCGGCTGGATGGCACCGGTCTTCTCCACGGCCCGAGCCACGATGAAGAGCGCGGCGACCGCGAACGGGGCCGGGTTGGAGAAGCCCTCCAGCGACTGCTCGGGGGAGATGACGCCCGTGACCAGCAACAGGATGTTGGCCCCGAACACCACCACGGCCGGCGCCACGCGCTCGCTGACGAGGAGCGCGAGGGTGACGCCGACGAGGGCGACGGTGAGCCAGGCGTCGAGGGTCATGGGTCCGCCGGCCCGCCGTGCCCTACTCTTCCATGCCCGGGTCGTGCACCGGGGCGTGGGGTGCGAAGGGCCCGAGCTCGTCCAGCATCTCGGCCAGCCCCTCGTCAAGGCCGATCCGGGGAGCCCAGCCCAGCCCCGTCAGCCTGCTCCCGTCCATGCTCAGCGACAGGTGCGTGCGCACGTCCTGCTCGGTGGCGATGACCCGCACGAAGGGCCTCAGCCGCTGGACAGCCGCTGCCACCGCGCCCACCGCCACGTTGTCCGTCACGACGTTGAGCCGCTGCCCGGCGGCGCGCTCATCGAACACGGCCAGCGCCGTGGCGGCGGCGGCGTCGGCGACGTGCACCAGGGGCCGGATCTGCCGGCCGTCGCCGAAGACGGTGACCGGGCTCCCCGTGGCCGCCTGGAACACGAACCGGTTGGGGACGGCGTCGTAGCGCACGGCGGGGGCGTGGCCGTACACCATGCCCATGCGCAGCACGGTCACGCGCAGGCGCTCCCGGGCGGCCAGGACCGCATCCTCCCCGGCGAGCTTGGCCTGCGAGTAGGGGCCCATGGGCTGGCAGGGCGCGTCCTCGGCGAAGGGGCCTCCCGGACCGTACACGCTGGCGCTGCTCACGTACACGAGACGCCGGACGCCGGCCCCTATGCACTCCTCCACGAGGCGCGCGGTCCCCCAGTGGTTCACATGCTGGGTCCAGGCCGGGTGCTCGAAGGAGAACGGCGTGCTTACCAGGGCGGCCAGGTGGACCACCGTGTCCACCCCTTCCAGGGCGCGGCGGAGGGCCGCCGGGTCCATGAGGTCCGCGTCGTGGAACTCGTACGACCCCGACGTCGGCATGCGCGTGAGCGCCTGGAAGGTGGCGCGCTGCAGGTTGTCCAGGATCCGGATGCGCAGGGGCGCGGGCGCCGCGGCCGGAAGGTCGCGAACGAGCTGCGACCCCAGGTAGCCGGCACCGCCGGTGACGAGGATGGTCATGTCCATGGGACGGCCGGAAGGGGTCATGAGGCGCCCGTGCGCGGCGGGCGCAGGTGCGTGTGCAGGCCGCACTCGGTCTTCTGCTGCCCCGCCCAGCGGCCGGCCCGCTCGTCCTCGCCGGGGAGCACGGCGCGGGTACACGGCGCGCAGCCGATGCTCAGGTAGCCCTGGGCAAGGAGAGGGTGGGAGGGGAGGTCGTGCCGATGGACGTAGCGCCAGACGTCCTTCGAGGTCCATCGGAGGAGCGGGTGGACGCGCACGAGGCCGTCCTTCTCCTCCACCACGTCCGCGGCACCCCGCACGTCGGTCTGGTCCCTGCGGATTCCGCTGATCCACGCGCGCCAGCCGCGCATGGCCCGGCGCATGGGCTCCACCTTGTGGACGAAGCAGCAGGCGTCGGGGTCACGGGCATAGAGCCCCGGCCGCCGCTCCTCCGGCGCCGCCTCCACGATGCGCAGGTTCAACCCCCACCGCTCCACGAGCTCGTCGCGGAAGCGCAGCGTCTCGGGAAAGTGGAAGCCGGTATCGATGAACAGGACGGGAATGGCCGGGATCACCCGCGACACCATGTGGAGGAGCGGGAGGCTCTGCGTCTGGAACGAGGAGCTGAGGGCCACGTCGGGGGCATACCGGTCCCACGCCCACCGG
>JBFYZE010000284.1:0-4917 GCA_041309665.1 Gemmatimonadales bacterium
GCGGTGGCGTTCCTGGACCAGGGCACCGACGACGGCGTCGGGATCGGTGACGAGTTCGAGTACGTCAACC
This sequence comes from Gemmatimonadales bacterium, assembly GCA_041309665.1. GTDB lineage: Bacteria > Gemmatimonadota > Gemmatimonadetes > Longimicrobiales > Gaopeijiaceae > SZUA-318. Next base: position 71 of record JBFYZE010000284.1, read on the forward strand.
GGCCGGCCGGCAGCGACGTGGTGGAGGGGCGGCTCCAGGTGGTGGGCGTCACGGCCAACGTAGCCGCGGCCCGCATCCTCTCCATGGACGATGCGGTGTTCCGCCAGGGACTGGTGGTTCGCCTCGCCCGCAAGATGCGGTAGCGTGGAGAGGGGGACGTGACCGGCGCCCTCCCCTCCCCGAGATCGAAGGACTCCGCATCCCCCGCCGCCGCGCTCGCGGGCGCGGCGGCGGGGGATGCTCACGTATGGATGCAATGGACACCGAGGGCGCGAGGAACGAGATGAACGGAGTGGGTCGCAGGGTCGTGGTCACCGGGGGCGCGGGCTTCATTGCCAGCCACGTGTCGGAGGCGTACCTGTCACGCGGCGACGAGGTCTGGGTGGTGGACGACCTGTCGTCCGGGAAGCGGGCCAACGTCCCCGAGGGCGCCCGCTTCGTGGAGATGGACGTGCGCGATCCGCTCCTCAGGGACCTCTTCCGGGAGGTCCGCCCCGACCTCGTGAACCACCATGCCGCACAGATCGACGTGCGCGTCTCGGTGGCGGACCCGGCCAGGGACGCGGGGATCAATGTGCTCGGCCTTCTCAACATCGCCGAGGCGGCGCTCGAGGTGGGGACGAGACGGATCGTGCTGGTGAGCAGCGGTGGGGTGGTGTACGGAGAGCCCGAGGTCATCCCGACGCCGGAGACCGCACCCAAGCTCCCGCTGTCGCCGTACGGAGTCACCAAGCTCGTGGGTGAGTACTACCTGCACTACTACCACCGTGTCCGGGGCCTGGAGTACGTGGCGCTCCGCTACTCCAACGTCTTCGGCCCGCGCCAGGACCCCCACGGCGAGGCGGGTGTAGTAGCGATCTTCTGCGACCGGCTCCTCGGCGGAGAGCCCCTGACCATCTACGGCGACGGTGAGCAGACCCGGGACTACGTGTTCGTGCGGGACGTCGTGTCCGCGAACATGCTGGTCTCGGATCTCGAGGTCGGGGGCAACGAGGGCCTCGACTCCTTCGCCTTCAACGTGGGCACGGAGGCCGGCACCAGCGTGAACGCCCTGGCGGACGCGCTGGAGCGGGCGGCGGGCCGTCGCGTGCGCCGGGAGCACCGAGCGGCCCGTCCCGGCGAGTTGCAGCACAGCACGCTGGATACGGCCCGGATCCGGGGCCGGGGGTGGCGCCCCGCGTTCACCCTGGAGGCCGGGCTCCGGCAGACCTACGAGCACATCGCCGCACAGAGGGGAGAGATTCCGGCATGACCCTGGCGTCCTTCGCGTTCCTGCTCCAGGCCGCTACGCCCCAGTCGGCCGTGGACCTGCTTCTGGCGAGCACGCTCCCCACCATGGTCGTCCTGCTCGTGCTCCTCGTGTTCTCGGTGGCCTCCTGGTGGCTCATCTTCCACAAGTGGAAGCAGTTCCGGGACGTGCGCCGCCTGGGCGACGAGTTCCTGGCCCAGATGGAGCGCGCCCAGCGCCTCGACGACGCGTACAAGGCCATCCTCGCCCTCCCCGAGTCCCCCTACGGCCGCGTGTTCCGCCAGGGCGTGAACTTCTTCAGCGAACTCCGCCCCGGCGCCCTCCGCCAGGGCGCGCCCCCCAGCCCGGGGCTATCCCTGACGCAGCTCGAGGCGCTCCGCCTCGTGCTCGAGAAGAGCGAGTCGGAGGAGCGGGACGAGCTGGCGCAGGGCCTCACCTGGCTCGCGGTCATCGGGACGGTATCGCCGCTCCTCGGGCTCCTGGGCACCGTCATCGGCATCATGAACACGTTCTTCGGGATCACCGCCGCGGGGTCCACCAACATCAGCGCGGTGGCTCCGGGGATCGCGGAGGCGCTCATCACCACCGTGGCGGGGCTCTTCGTGGCCATCCCCGCGGTGCTCGCGTACAACTACTTCGTGGGCCGGCTGAACCTCGTGACCGGCGAGCTGGAGGGCTTCTCCAGCGAGTTCATCGGCACGCTGGCCCGGGAGGGCAAGCTGTGAGCCGCTTCGGCCGGAAGCCGCGCAACGGGCGGGACCTGCCGCACACCGTGGACATCAACGTCACGAGCCTGGTGGACGTGGCGTTCACCCTGCTCGTGATCTTCATCATCACCGCCCCGGCCCTGCAGGGAGGGATCGAGGTGGCCATCCCGAGGGCCGACGTCCAACCCCTGACCGCGCGGGACAACCCGTTCTTCGTGACCGTGACCCGCGACGGCCAGGTGTACATCGAGAACACGCCCACCACGGTGGCGGCGTTCGAGAGCAGCTTCGGCCAGTTGGCGAGGAACGTGGAGCACGTCTACCTGCGCGCGGACTCGCTCGTGTCGTACGGGCCGGTGCTCAAGGTGATCGCCACCCTGGCGCGGAGCGAGAAGACCTGGTCGCTGGTGGGCGAGCCGTACGGCGGGCGCTGAGCGGCATGCGACGATCCGGCCCCTTCGACCGCACCTCCTTCGGGGCCTCCCTGGGCGTGCACGTGGGGCTCCTGGTGCTGGTGCTGGGGAGCTCGCCCTCCGCGACGCCGCGCCTGGACTTCGTGTCCTACCACATCGAGATCGTGTCCCCGCCTCCCCTCGTACAGGGCGCCGAGGACATCCCCTCCCAGGAGGAGCTGGTGGTGGACCGCCCCGACCCGGAGCCGGTCCGGGAGGAGGAGCGGCCGGCGCCGGTGACCGACCCGAAACCGAAGCCCAAGCCGCCGGAGCAGGCGAAGCCGGTCAATCCGCTGGCCGAGCCCGGCGAGGAGAGCAAGCCCGGGACCTCCACCGCGCCCGCCTCGCCCACGGGCGCCGAGGGTGGGGAAGGGATCAACGTGCGGCTGGAAGGTGTTCGAAGGGACTATCCCGAGTACTACAACAACATCATCCGGCAGATCACCCGCTGCTTCCGCTGGCAGGGGCAGGGGAACTGGGAGACCACGGTGTACTTCGTGATCCACCGGGACGGGAAGGTCTCTGACCTCGCGGTCCAGGCCAGGTCCGGGAACCCGACCTTCGACATCGAGGCCATGGGCGCCGTGGAGTGCGCGGGACAGGGGCGGCTCGGGGGACTCCCCGAAGACCTCCCGTGGGACGTGCTCCCGATCCAGTTCCGGTTCAGCCCCGGGGGGCGGATCCGGGAGAACGGGCCCGACGCGGCACCCACCCAACCAGACGGGACGGCGACGAGGCGATGAGCGGATCGAGGAAGCGGAAGGGCGGTGCGGTGCGGTGCTTCCTCCTGGCCGCGGCGTGGATGGCGGTCTGGCACGGGAGCGCCGTGGCGCAGGCGCGCGACTCCATTCCCGGCGTGTCGCTGGGGATGGTCTACGAGACGGCGTACGCGGCGGGCCTGGCGGTGAAGCCCTTCTCCGGGCGCTTCGGCGGCGAGGCGGTGGCCCCGCAGGTGGAGGCCATCATCGGGCGCGACCTCCGCGACTCGGACCGCTTCCAGGTCATGGACTCCCTTCCCGCCTCGCTCCTGGGCGAGGGGATCGACTACGCGCTCTGGGACCGCCTGGGCGCGGTGTGGCTCCTCACCGGACAGGTGGAGGGGGCGGGGGATGGCCTCGTGCTCGTGCTCGCGCTCCACGACGTGGTTTACGGCCGCGTGAAGGACCAGGGGCGCTTCCGCATCCCCCGGCCCTCCGACGAGGACTTCCGCATGGCGGTGCACCGGGCCTCCGACCAGGTGGTGCAGTGGGCCACCGGCGAGCCGGGGATGGCGGCCAGCCGCATCGCCTTCTCCCTCACGACGGAGCTGGGGAACAAGGAGCTCTACGTGATCGACTCCGACGGCGAGAACCTCCGGCGGATCACGAGCTACAATTCCATCACCATCTCCCCCTCCTGGCACCCGTCGGGCGAGAAGATCGCGTTCACCTCGTACAAGAACGGCGAGCAGCGCATCTACGAGCTGGACCTGGCGACCCGCCGGGAGAAGGCGCTCCCCGCGGTGCGGGACGGCGGCTACATCACCCCGGAGTACGCGCCCGACGGGCAGACGGTGGCCTTCTCGGTGTCCGGCGGGACGCGCTCCGGGCTCTTCACGTACAACTGGGAGCGGGACTGCTGCCTGGCGCACCTCTCGGGCGGTCCGCGCTGGGACGACCTGTCACCGTCCTATTCCCCCGACGGACGCCGCATGGTGTTCAACACCAACCGATTCGGCACCACCGTCCCCCAGATCATGCTGATGCCTGCCCAGGGCGGGGACGCCGAGACGCTCTCCCCGTACGAGTACGGGAAGGGGGGCTACTACTCCGCCCCCGAGTGGTCCCCCGTGGGCGACCTGGTCGCGTTCCACGGCGCCATCCGCCGCGGAACGTACCACATCCTCGTGGCGGACCTGCGCGACGGGGGCCGGCGCCTGCGCCAGCTCACCTGGGAGGGGAACAACGAGGACCCGAGCTGGGCCCCGGACGGGCGCCACCTCGTGTTCGTGGGGGAGCGCCGGTGGGGGTACGGCCTCTTCGTGGTGGACGTGGCCACCGGCAAGCTCCGGACCCTCCTGGAGGGGCGGAGGGTAACGGTACCCGCCTGGTCGCCTTCGCTCCGGCCGCCCGGCTGATCCCCGGGGGCAGCCGCGGGGCCCCGTCCGTTGGGGTTCGGCGTTGCGCCGCAACGCGATATGCAGTATTAGGTGGGGGTTCGTCCCCCTCCGCCAAAGAAGTTACCTTCGTGTTCATCGCGCGTGGCCACGGGCCCACGCGCATCAGCGTGTCATCATCCCTGGAGAACGCATGATCCTCCGACGCTTCGTCGCACCCGTTCTGGCGGCTACCCTGCTGGTCGCCGCCTGCAAGTATGAATCGCCGCCGCCTCCCGCCCCCACCGGTCCCTCCTAGGAGGAGCTGTCGCGCCGTCGTGCCGACTCCATCGCCGCCGTCCGCT
>JBFYZE010000285.1:0-4988 GCA_041309665.1 Gemmatimonadales bacterium
GCGGTGCACGCCCGACTCGTAGCGGAGACGCCCGAAGACGCCCCGACCCCGGACCACGAAGATGGCCTCCTTGACGGAGCCGGGGATCCCCTCGGACACGCTGAGCAGCTCCACGCTCCACCCCACGCGCTCGGCCAGGCGGTTGTACAGGCGCATGAGGTCCGCGGCGACGAGGCCGGCCTCGTCGCCCCCCGTCCCCGCCCGGATCTCCACGACGGCGGCCCGGTCCTCCATGGGGTCCCGGGGGACCAGGAGCTCGCGGACCTGCCGGAGCAGTCCCCCCATGCGCCGCTCCAGCGACGCCAGCTCCTCCTCGGCCATCCCCCGCATCTCCGGGTCGTCGGAGGCCTCCAGGAGCTCGGCCGCGCCCCGGTGCTCCTCCAGGGCGGCGCGCAGCTCGCCCCCCGCCCGCACCACCGCCTCCAGGGCGGAGCGCTCCTGGCTCAGCTCCCTCAGCTTGTCGGGCCGGGAGAGGACGGCGGGGTCCGCGAGCGAGGCATCCAGCTCGGCGAAGCGCGTCTCTGCTTCGCCGAGCCGCTGCTCCACCCGGGGATCGAGTTCAGGGGTTTTCATCGGGGGACCGCGGGCCGGACGGCTCGCGTGGGCGCGCTGGCGCCGTTGGGCCGGCGGTCGGGCCGTGGGCCCGGCCGCCCGGGCTCACGAGCCGACGCTCTCGTACTTCTTCTTGTAGCGGTCGACGCGGCCCGCGGTGTCCACCAGGCGCTGCCTGCCGGTGTAGAACGGATGGCACACCGAGCAGATCTCGACGTGGATCTCCTCCACCGTCGCCATGGTCGCGATGCGGTTGCCGCAGGCGCACATGACCGTCGCCGGCTTGTAGTCGGGATGGATGCCCTGCTTCATGTCCAGCTCCACATGGCGAAGTTGATCGGGGCCCGCGGCGACGCCTCGCCCCGGAACGCCCCTCTATAGCCGGGGAAAGTTAATCGACGCTCCCCGGTCGGTCCAGACCGGGCGCCCCCCGCCGGGCCAGCGCCGCAGCCGCCAGGACCAGGAGCAGGGCCGCCAGGGCCGAGCCGCTCCCGGCCAGGTCCCCCCAGCGCGTGTAGAGCGTCGTCACGTCGGTGGTGCGGACCGTGTCCACCCGGATGTCGGGCTGGAAGAGGCGGGTGGCGCCGTGGATCCGGCCCACCGGGTCCACGAAGAGGGAGATCCCGGTGTTCGCCGCCCGGGCCACGCCCATCCGGTTCTCGATGGCCCGCATCACCAGGTGGGAGGGGTGCTGCCAGAGGGCGGCGGTGCGGGTCCAGAGGGGCTCGCGCCCGTACCAGGCGTCGTTGGTGATGTTGACGAGGACGTCGGCCCCCTCCAGGCGGAAGCGGCGTGCCGCCTCCGGGTACGCGGACTCGTAGCAGATGAGCGTTCCCAGGCGGAGCTCGTCCACCTGGGCGAGGGGCCAACCCTCCCCCACTCCGTACGTGCCGAAGTGGTCGAGGCGCCGGAGCCAGGCCGTGGGCACGAGGGGGACGCGCTCCACCATGGGGACCAGGTGCCGCTTGTCGTACTGGTACGCGGTGAGCCCCTGGGGCTCCATGAGGAAGGCCGAGTTGTAGGGGATTGTCCCGCCGCGGCCGTCGTCGGCGAACCCCAGGCTCCCGAAGAGGATGGGCGCGCCCGCTTCCCGCGACCACCGTTGGATGCGCTCCAGGACCTCCCCGGTTCCGCCGCCCCGGGGGTACAGGGGGAACGTGACCTCGGGCATGACCACGAGCCGCGCCGAGCCCGGCTCCAGCCGGGGCAGGAGCGCGTCCAGCGAGGCCAGGGTGGAGTCCAGGGCCAGGCCCGGGTCGAGCTTGAGGTGCTCGGCGATGTCCGGCTGCACCACGGCCACCGGGCCCACGTCCCGGAGCTCCAGGGTGGCCGCGCGCCAGTACCCCCACGCCGGGGGCACCGCCACGACGAGCGCCGCGGCGGCCGCGGTCAGGCCCCGGCGGCGAGCTCCCCGGCCACCCACGCCCGCTCCGACGACGAGGGTGGCCAGGAGCCCGTTGACCAGCGCCAGCCAGAACCCCACGCCCCGGGCGCCCACGAGCTCGGCGATCCCCACGACCTCCGGAAAGGCGGTGAGCGACGTCCCGAGCCCCAGCCAGGGGAACGCCAGGGAGCCGGGCCAGTGGCCGCGGAACCACTCCGCACCGGTCCAGGCCACGGGGAGCGCGAGCCAGAGCGGCGCGCGGACCTCGTGGACGGCCCGGTGGAGCGTCCACCCCATGAGCCCCGCCAGGCCGGTGAGGAGCGCCATGGCGCCCAGGAACGCCAGCACGGCCAGGCCCGTGAACCAGACCAGCGCCACGACAATCCAGTAGAGCAGCAGCCCGAAGTGGATCGCGCCGAACAGGAGGCTCCCCCGCACGGCGGCGCGGCGCCCCTCCCGGTCCGGGGGAAGCCCCTGCATCCACACGGCGTAGGGGACCAGCCCCACGAAGGGGAGGACCAGGGGATGGAGGGGCGGGAAGGAGGCCGCAAGGAGGAGCGCGGAGAGCGCCGGGAGGAGGCGCTCCTCCCGGCGCGGCCACAGGAGCCGGATCACCCCTCGGACACCACGACCTCGCGCCGCGACGCGGCGGACTCGTACGCCGCTTCGACGAGGCGCATCAGCTCGACCTGCTCCTCCGGGAGCTCGGCCGGGGACTGCCCCGACGCCACGCGGACGAAGTGGTCGAGCTGCCGGCGGTAGGCGTTCGTGTACGGGTTCTCGTCACCGCGGGGACGCGGCTGGCGCGGCGTCACCTCCATGGGGCGGCCGCCGAACTGTTTGTAGATCTCCAGGGGCGGAAGGGAGCCCGAGCCCTCGGTGCCCATGACCCGGGCGTAGTAGTGGTCGTGCCCCGAGTGGTACCGGCTGCTGACCTCGAGCGTCACGACGAGCCCCGCCAGGGTCTCGGCCATGACGATGGCGCCGTCCTCCACGCCCTGGTCCCCGCCCGAGGTCGTGCACGTCACGCGCCGGATCCGGGGGTGGCCCACCAGCCAGAGGCAGAGGTCGAGGGTAGGGAGCCCCAGGTCCATGAGGGCACCGCCCCCGGCCTGGGCCCTGCTCAGCCGCCAGCCGGGCCCCCGCACCGGCGTGCGCCGGTTCAGCCAGATTCCCCGCGCGGAGCTCAGCTGCCCGAGCCGGCCCTCCGTCACGAAGCTGCGCAGCGCCGCGGCCTCGGGGCGGAAGCGGTGGGGCAGGCCCACCACGAGCGCCCTCCCCGCCGCCCGCGCCGCCTCCACCACCCGGAGCGCGCCGGCGGACGTGAGCGCGAGCGGGCGCTCCACGAACACGTGCTTTCCCGCCTGCAGCGCGGCCACCGCCTGCTCCTCGTGGAGGTGGTTCGGGGTGCACAGCACCACCGCGTCCAGGTCCTCGCGGGCCATCACCCCTGCCGGGTCCACCACCTCGGGGACGCCGAACCGCGCCGCCACCGTGCGGGCCTTGTGGGCGTCCACCTCGGCCAGCGCGCACAGCTCCGCTCCGGGATGCTCCGTCAGGATGGGGACGTGCATCACCTGGCTGATGGCGCCCGCGCCCACCACGGCGAGGCGGATCGGTTCGGCCCCTGCGGTCATCGAGGGCGCTCCTCCCCCGGGGCCGCCGCCCCGATCATGATCTGGCCGCCCAGCCTCACCTGGGTGTAGCGGAGGTCACCCATCAGCTCGTAGCGTGCCTGGCCGTACAGGCGGAAGCGTGGAGTAAGGGGGTACTCGGCGCCGGCGTGCGCGTTGAACCCGGCCGTCACGGAGTCGAGCAGGTCCTCCACGAAGGTGCCGTCCACCGCCGCCCCGGAGCCGTCGAGCATGTGGGCGGCGCCTCCGATGCCGGCGAAGGTGAGCACCCCGTAGGGTACGCGCCAAACGAGCTGGGCGTCCACCGCCAGCGACACGTCACTCCAGTCGATGACGCCCAGGTCCACCGCGGGGGGAGGCTCCCCGATCTGCGTGGAGATGAGCGAGGCGACGCGCTCCTCCAGCTCCCGCACCTCCCGGGCCTTGAAGGTGGAGCTCCAGTACGTCACCGAGGGCACGATGCGGAGGCCGGGCCCCAGGTACCCCAGGTCCAGCCGCACTCCCCAGCTCTGGGTGGGCTCCACCCGCGTGGGCCAGAGGTATCCCCACTCGGGGGCGAAGCCCCGGAAGCGCAGGTTCTCATAGTCGAAGTCCGCCAGCTCCTGCCCCCGCGCGGGCATCGCCAGGAGCGCCATCGCCAGGGACGCGCCCAGGGCGCCCCGCCAGGCCGAGTTCCACCTCGTCATCGCCTCACCTCCGCCACAAGGTCGTAGTCCAGGGCATCCACGATCTCCACCTCCACCATGTCGCCGGGCGCGAGCCCCTGGGAAGCCCGCAGGTGGGTCACGCCGTCCACGTCCAGGGCCTGCGCCGGCGTGCGCGCCACGGCGGCGTAGTCCGGGTCGTCGTCCACGAGCCGATCCACGAGCGCCTGCGCCCGCAGGCCCACGAGGGCCAGGTTGCGGTCGAAGGAGATCCCGCGCTGGAGCTCCATGAGCTCCTCCATCCGCTCCTGCTTCACGTCCTCGTCCACCTGGCCGTCCATCCCCGCCGCGCGGGTCCCCTCCTCCACCGAGTAGGTGAACGCGCCGACCCGGTCGAACTGGATCTCCTCCAGGAGGTCGAGGAGCTGGCGGAATTCGTCCCGGCCCTCGCCGGGGAAGCCCACGATGACCGTGGTGCGCAGCGTGATGCCGGGGACCGCGTCCCGCAGCCACGCCACGCGCTCCAGGATGGTCTTCCTCCGCTCGGGCCTGCGCATGAGCTGCAGCACCCTGTCGGAGCCGTGCTGGATGGGAACGTCCAGGTAGGGGAGGATGCGGGGCTCACGGGCGACCATCTCCACCATCTCCCGCGTGATCCCCGACGGGTACATGTAGAAGAGCCGGTACCAGGGGACGTCGGTGCCGTCCAGGAGGGCCCGGAGCAGGTCGGGGAGGAGGGGTGCGTCCTTCCCGTGCGGGGCGCCCGCCTCGGGC
>JBFYZE010000286.1:0-4063 GCA_041309665.1 Gemmatimonadales bacterium
CGCCCACAGCGAGAACCGCCACCCCGAAGACCGCCGCCCACCCCGCCTTACGCCGTGTCATGTTCCCCTCCCGATGTCAGTCGTCTGCTCAGGGGTGAAAGCATGAGGCGTGCCGGAGGCCGGGGGACGTGGTCATGATGTTGTGGAGCAACGGGTTACATGGACGATCAACGCTCGGGGAGCACGGGTGGCCACCGCCGCCGTGTCCTCGCCGTGGGACAGCGCCGGGCCAGGAGCGTGTCGCCCTTCGTGGAGGGCCTCCTCCCTTGCTCCCGCCGGGGTCCTCGGCGCATGTTCGCCGACCATGGACCACTACCCGAAGTACCGCTCCCACCTGGTTCCCCGGACCCGCGACGGGTGGATCGCCACCGGGGCCTTCCTGGTCCTGCTGGCCCTGGCCATGCCCCCGGTGACCCATTCGCTCCTGAACCGCGTCGAGCCGGTGCTGGCGGGACTCCCGTTCCTCTACGCCGTCCTCCTGGTCATCTACTGTGCGCTGATCGGTGTCCTGGTGTGGACGTACGGGAGAGGCGTGTGAGGCCGCCCCGCGCAGGCCGGCCCGCCCGGCACGGGTCGGTCGCCGTAGCCCGGGGGGAACCTCGCTGATGGAGACCTGGGTCGTCGCCACCGGGCTCATCTTCGTGTACCTGATGGCGTCCCTCGTCCTTGGGGTGGTGGCCAACCGCAAGCTCACCGTGGACATCGAGGACTTCCTCCTCTACGGCCGCAAGGCGGGGATCTTCGTCCTCTATCTGACGGTGGTGGCCACGTACCACTCGGCCTTCGCGTTCCTCGGCTCGGGTGGGTTCTTCTACGTCCATGGGATCGGCTTCTGGGCTGCGGGGACCTGGACGCTCCTGGTGGGGGCCATCACCTACGTCCTCGGGACGCGGATCTGGGCGTTGGGGAAGAGATTCGGCTACATCACGCCCGCCGACATGCTGGCCGACTTCTACGAGTCGGAGGCGGTGCGGGTGGCGGTGGCGGTGGTGTCCGTCGTGTTCACCATCCTCTACATCCAGGTGCAGGCCCAGGGGATGGGGTACATCATCAACGTCGCCTCCGGCGGGCGCATCTCGTTCGAGTTGGGGACGCTCGTCCTCCTTGGCGTGGCCGCCGCCTACCTCATGGCCGGAGGGCTCCGCGCCGTCTATTGGACCGACGTCCTCCAGGGGATCTGGATGTACCTGGCCGTCTGGATCGGCGCCGTCTACCTGGCCTATGAGCTCTTCGGCGGGCCGCTGGAGCTCTGGCGCGCTGTAGAGGCGCAGCAACCCGAGCTCATCACGCTCCCAGGACCCCGCGGCTTCTTCACGCCGGGGATGTGGGTGGGGATGACGGTGACGCTCTCCTTCGGGCTCGTCATGCAGCCCCACATGATGCTCCGGTACTTCACCGCCGCCGACGCCCGTACCATGAGGCTCCTGGGCGCCACCACGCCCATCTATCTCATGACGCTCTACATCCCCGCTGCGCTGGTGGGGTTGGGCGGGGCGGTGGCGCTCCCGGGGCTGGCAAACCCGGACACCGTCTTCCCCGAGCTCCTCTTCCGCCACGCACCCCCGTGGCTGACGGGGATCGTCCTGGCCGGAGCCACCGCGGCGGCCATGTCGACGCTGGACTCCATCCTCCACGCCAACATGACCGTGCTCACCAGGGACGTCTACCAGCGGTACGTGGCCCGGGACCGGAGCCAGGCCCACTATGTCTGGGTGGGGCGCGCCATCGTGATGGCGCTTCTGGCCGTCGGCTACGTCCTCTCGGTGACCCGGGCCGGGTTCCTGGTGACGCTGGTGACCCTGTCCGGGTCGGGTGCCCTCCAGCTCCTGCCGGCGGTGATGGGCGTCTGCTTCCCCGGCGGCCGGGGCCTCACCAGGGCCGGGGTGCTGGCCGGGCTCGGGGTCGGGCTCGTAACGCTCTACGTCACGCTGGTGGTGACGCCCCACCCGCTCGGGATGCACGGCGGGGTCTGGGGATTGCTGCTGAATTGTGCCGCCGCGCTGGCGGTCTCGGCGTTCACCGCCCGCCCTTCCGCGGACACGGTGCGCCGCGTCCACGGCGAGGTGGAGCGCTTCGTCTACGGAACCGAGGAGGCATGACCATGCGGTGCGATCCCCTTCCCGCCCTCCGCGGCCCGGCGCTCGTCGCCGTTCTGGCCCTCGCCCTGGCGCCGGCCGTGCCCCGCTCCGTGGGGGCCCAGCAGCCCGATTCCCCTCCCGTCGTGGGCCCCGCACGGGGCTCCCTGGTGGTGGTGGGCGGCGCCATGCAGTCCCCCGAGATCTACAAGCGGTTCATCGAGCTGGCCGGCGGGCCCGACGCCCCGCTGGTCATGATCCCCACGGCCGGCGGCGCCGCCGAGTACGACGCGTTCTACGCGGGCCTCACCGCCTGGCGGGAGAACGGCGCCCGGAACCTCACCATCCTCCACACCACCGATCCGAAGGTGGCCGACACGGAGGCCTTCATCGAGCCGCTGAAGACCGCGGCCGGGGTCTTCTTCTTCGGCGGCCGCCAGTGGCACCTCGTGGACGCCTACGGGGGCACGAAGACCGAGGCCGCCATCCGCGCCGTCCTCGACCGGGGCGGCGTCGTCGGCGGGTCGTCGGCGGGCGCCTCCATCCAGGGCTCCTTCCTGGTGCGGGGTGACACCGAGAGCAACACCATCATGATGGGCGACCACCAGCGCGGGTTCGCGTACCTGCGCAACGTGGGGATCGACCAGCACGTGCTGCGCCGCAACCGCCACTTCGACCTCATCGAGGTGGTGGAGGCCCATCCGGAGCTCCTCGGGATCGGGATCGACGAGAACACCGCGCTGGTGGTCCAGGGGGACCAGGCGGAGGTCATCGGCGCCTCGTACGTGCTCGTCTACGACAACAGGAGCACGGTGGGCAGCGGCGGGAGATTCTACTTCCTGGCCCCCGGCGACCGCCTCGACCTGGCCACGCGGGAGGCCACCCGCCCCGCCCGCACGCAGCGTCCCGTGGAAGGCCCGGTGAAGAAGCCGTGGGGTGGAGGCTGAGCCTACGGACGTGAGCTCTGGCGTGGTCCGGCGCCTGGCGCGCCGCGCCCTCGTCGGGGCCGCTGTCGCCCTGGCCGCAGGGATTGCCGTATTCTCCGTCATGGCCCACTTCGCCGACCGCCTCATCTTCCTGCCGCCTCCGCCCACCTACGGGCGCGAGCTGGACGGGCTCGTGCTTCTCCCTACGTCCGCCGGGGACACGGTGGCGGGGCGTGTGGTCGAGGCGCCCGGAGCCTCCCTGGCCGTGCTGCACACGCACGGCAACGCCGAGGACATCGGCCTCCTCGACGACTTCATCGCCCCCTACGTCCGCCTCGGGGTGACGGTGCTGGTCCTGGAATACCCCGGGTACGGGCTCAGCTCCGGGGAGCCCTCCGAGCCGGGAGCCTACGCCGGGGCCGACGCGGCGCTGGCGTACCTCGCAGGACGCGGATATCCTGCGGAGCAGGTCGTGCTGCACGGGCGCTCCCTCGGGGGCGCCGTCGCGGTGGACCTGGCCGCCCGCCACGTGGTGGCCGGTTTGATCCTGGAGAGCACCTTCACTTCGGCGTTCAAGGTCATGCTCCCCTTCGACGGCCTCCCCGGCGACCGGTTCACGAGCCTGGAGAAGATCGCCCGCGTGCGCTCCCCGGCGCTCGTCATCCACGGCACCCGGGACGAGGTGGTCCCCTTCGGCCACGGCGAGCGGCTCTTCGCCGCGCTCTCCCCGGAGCGGAGGAAGGCCTGGTGGGTGGAGGGGGCGGGACACAACGACCTCCTGTGGAGGACCGGCGCGCGCTACTGGGACGAGATCGGAGCCTTCCTCACCACACTGCAGGAGCCGGGCCCATGACGGTCAGCAGCCTCCAAGCCCTCGCGGCCGCCGCCGGCGTCGCCGTCCTCTGCGCGTGCGGCTCCGAGGAGTCGGACGCTCCCCCGCTGGACCCTGCCGAGCACGAGCGCGCCGTGGCGGCCTTCGCCGCCGCCCGCGACGCCGAGCTCGCCGCCCCCGACTCCTGGCTCTCGCTCACCGGCCTGCACTGGCTCGCGGTCGGGGAGACC
>JBFYZE010000287.1:0-4182 GCA_041309665.1 Gemmatimonadales bacterium
AGCGGCGCGGCGGGCGCCGCGGGCCTGACGGTGGAACAGGTGCTCCGCGCTCCCGTGGCCGGACGCGTGCTCTCCATCCCCAGCCGGAGCGCGCGGCACGTGAACCCGGGAGAGCCGCTCGTCGTGATCGGCAGCACGGAACACCTGGAGGTGCACGCGGACGTGCTGTCGCAGGACGCGGTGCGCATCCGCCCGGGCACCCGGGTGATGCTCGACCAGTGGGGCGGCGACGCCCCGCTCCAGGCGGTGGTGACCCGGGTGGAGCCCCAGGGGTTCACGTCGGTGTCCTCCCTGGGCGTGGAGGAGCAGCGCGTGCGCGTCGTCGCCGCCATCGAGTCCCCGCCGGAGAGCTGGAACGGCGGGCTCGGCGCCGGCTACCAGGTGCTCGCGCGCTTCATCGTCTGGGAGGGCGAGGACGTGCTCCAGGTGCCGAGCGCGGCGCTCTTCCGCGTGGGCGACGAGTGGGCCGCGTTCGTGGTCGAGGGCGGGCGCGCGGTGCGCCGCACGGTGAAGATCGGCCAGCAGGCGGGGCTCGAGACCCAGGTGCTCGAAGGGCTCCAGGAGGGCGACCAGGTGATCGTCCACCCGGGGAACGCCGTCGAGGACGGCGTCGCGGTGCGGCCGGGTCTCGGGTCGGGGGAGGGGGCGTAGGAGCGGCGGACGGAGCGCCGCTCCGGCGCCCTCCGCGTCACCTGGCCGGCCGGTAGGCTCCGTGCGGGGCCGGCAGGTACAATTGGGCGATGGCCTCCCCGTACTTCCTGGAGTCGAAGGGGAGGCCGTTGGCCTGGACCGCCACGACCAGATCGTACTCCGGGTACGTCACGACGACGGAGCGCGTGCCGCTCACCGTCCCGGTCTTGTCGATGTACCAGCGCCCCGCCGCGTCCTGATCGAGCTGGAAGCCCAGCGCCATCTTGAACGCCTGCTTCACCGGCTCGCCGGACGCCCGGTACTGCAGGACCGGGTCCACGTGCACGGCGTACATCGTGGCGACGGTCTCGGGCTTCAGGAGCGTGCCGTCGTTGATGGCCTGACCGAAGCGGACCAGGTCCTCCACGGTGGAGAGCATGCCGCCGCCCGCGTACTTGTAGCTGGGGTCGGCGTAGCGCGGGTTGACGAGGAGCCCGCGGTCGTCGCGGACGTATCCGCGCCCGCGCTTGTTCACGATGCGCGAGGGGACGTCGAACGACGAGCTCAGCATCCCGGCGGGCTCCCAGACGAAGCGCCGCATGTACTCCTCGAACTCGAGGCCGCTCGCTTTCTCCACCACGCCCTGCAGCAGGTTGAACGCGTGCGAGGAGTAGAAGTAGAGGGTGCCCGGCTCGAAGAGGAGCGGATCGTCGCGGAAGTGGCCGATGGCCTCGTTGATGTCCTCGAAGTGGCGCGCCTCCCAGAGGCCGTACGGGCCGAACTCCCCGTCCTTGTAGTGCCGGATGCCGGAGGTGTGGGTCAGGATGTGCTTCAGGGTGATCGTGGCCTGCTTCTCCGGGTAGCCGGGCACGTACTTCTGGATGGGGTCGTCGAGGCTGACCTTCCCCTTCTCCACGAGCTGCATCACGGCGACGCCGGCCAGGACCTTGGACACCGACCCGACGTTCCACACCGTCCCCCCGTCGGCGGGGGTGCGGTTGTCGAGCTCCGCCCAGCCCACCCCGCCCGAGAAGACCATCTCTCCCTTCAGACCCACGGCGACGGCGACGCCCGGGACCCCCGTCTCGTTCCGGATCTGCTCGAGATAGCGGAGGAGGGTGGGGCCGTGCCCGTCGGTCGCGGCCTGGGCGGCGAGCGAGAGGGGAGCAAACGACAGGGGAGCGAGCAACAGGAAGAGGAGCGCGAGCTTCGAGCGCGTGAGCATCCCCGACATCGTCCGGACCTCCAGATCAGCGAGTCGAATCCGTACCCGGCGGGGACAAGATAGCCGGTGGGTGCCGGGAGGTCGAAGACACCGCCCCCATCACGCTCTATGCCTCTGTCCGCTCCTTCCTCGGTCTCCCTCCCCTCCGGCCGTTCTGCCGCGCCGCCCGCGCCTTGGCGGCGGTCCGGACCACGCCACCGGCCCGCCCCATCTCCTTCGCCATCCATCGCCTCGATCCGAGGCGGCCGGCGAGGAGCCCGGGTACGGTCAGATCCGCGTCCAACGCCTCCCAGCGGAGGGCGTAGCCGCCCCCGAGGACTTCGACGCATCCCAGCTCATCGGCGGACGCCTCCTCGAGGCCCTCGGCCTCAGTCGCCGGGAACGAGAAGAAGCACCCGTTGGCGAGGGCGATTTCAATGAGGCCCGATTGGCGGCAGTAGTGGGCGGCCACCGCGCGGGGCTCGGATCGGTCGGCTGCACGCCCGCGGCGCCGCGCCCGAGTGATCTGGGCCGACAACTCCGGCTCATCCAGTCTCTTCACCATGGTAGTGCCTCCAGGCCATCCACAGCGCGGGCGCGTGTTCCTCCGTCTGCCATGAGCACGGTCGGCACTTGCAGAATACCCAAACGATTGGGTTATGACAAGAGAGGGTCGGGACCGGGTCCCAGCTTCGACGATGGAGTCGGCGGAAGGGCGGTCCCATGGCTGAACGAGGCCACGCCCCACCTGGCCGAGGCCCTGAAGCCACGCCGTGTGGTTGGCTGGTCGTGGCGCGGGAGCTACGCCAATTCCGGCACCAGGAACCGGTGCACCTTCCGCATCTTGCGGTCCAACGTCGCCAACGGCGTCCGCCTCGCCGCGCTGTGGGCGGCGAGGAGCCGGTCGAACGGATCGCGCGTCCAGGCCAGCGGGAGCGCGTGGGTCACGAGAGCCATGAGGGGCACTTCGTCGATGACGAAACGGGGGACACCCCCCAGGGCCGGTAGCGCTGCAGCCAGGGGAACTCGTCCATCCTGGGGAGGCCGAGGACGGCCCAGAGGAGAAAGTGGGTGTCCAGGAGGATGGTCAGGAGGACTCGTCCTCCACGGATCGCACATCCCCCTCCTCGTCGGACCAATCCCACCCCCAGCGCTCGGCGTGCTCGGCCCCCTCGGGGGCCCTGAGGAGGTGGGCGGCGAACGGGTTCACGACCCGCACCCCCCCGTACCAGCGCCCGTGCTGATAGTCCTCCGAGTAGAGCGTGTCGAGGCCGTGGACCTCGGCGTACGCCCACATGTGCGCGTCCCACCACGACAGCTCGTACGCGGCCATGCCCTGGAGGGCCACCCGCACCAGGTGGGCGTCGGGGTAGAGGACGGTGAAGATCCGGAGCATGTCCTCGGCTTCCCTACGGGCGTCCGCAGGGGAGAGGAGGGGCCCCAGCCCGGGCAGCGGCCGCGACACCGCCGCCACGAATTCGAGGATGGCCTGGTGGGGGACGCGGAGCGATCCGTCCTCAGTCCAGCGGATCGATCCGGTCCATGGGCTCCAGAGCCTCCGCCCTCTTCCATGCAGGGAGCGGGGCGATCTGGTGCCAGGTGGCCCATTCCACCACGAGGCCGAAGGCCCGGGGAGGTAGATCACCGCTCACCGACCCGAGCGTGTGGATCGAGATCCCGAAGAACTCGCTGACGTCCGGCACGTGAAGCACCTTTTCCGGCTCCGACCTCGCTCAGCTCGAGCTCAGGGCTCGACCAGTGCTTCCGCCTCCGCAAGAACGCGGTTGCGGTGCCCAGCGGGAATGTCCGGATGGGACGTGCCGCGTACCGTCGCACGCCCCGAACGCCCTACGGCGAGAAGCCCTGCACGCCGTTCTGCTTCGGCCGCCCGCGTTGGAGAACGCGGCCCACGAGCTCGACCAGCTCCCCGAAGTCGGCCGGCTTCTCCTTGAACTCGCGTGCGCCGAGGGAGAGGCAGCGCCGAGCCAGATCCGGGTCGGTGGAGGACGTGAACACGATCACGGGGATGTCGCGAGCCCACTTCTCCTGGAGCTCGAGCCACTTCAGGAAGCCGATTCCCCCGATTCCCGGCATGGACATGTCCAGCACGATGACGTCCGGCACCGCAATCGGATGCGACCCCGAGGCTGCTCGGAGCCCCAGCAGGTAGCTGATCGCCTCCTCGGCGCGCTCCGTGAGGTGCACCTTCGCACCCGGCGCGCCGTGCGCGAAGGCGGACGAGATCAGCAGGCTGTGGTTGGGGTCATCCTCGACGACGAGAACCGCATACCGGGCGTCTGGACGCATGATGGCACCTCTCGGACAGCTGGTGCCTGGGGGGGCTCGCC
>JBFYZE010000288.1:0-4197 GCA_041309665.1 Gemmatimonadales bacterium
GCCCGACGGCAGGGACCGGTACGTGGACTGGTACTACCGCTATCTGGTGGACGTGGACGACGAGGACGCGCGCATGCCGGGCCCGCCGTACTGGGGCAAGTACGTGCTCCACGACAACAACCGGGACATCAACTTCTCCCAGGTGAGCCTGCGCACGCTCCTGGATTGGTACCTGGAGTGGCACCCGCCCATCATGCACGACCTGCACGAGTCCATCCCGTTCATGTACGTGTACAGCGGGGCGGCCCCCCAGAACCCGGCCTTCGACCCCATCCTGTTCGGCGAGCTCCCGTGGTTCGCCAACTTCGAGATGGCGCAGATGATCAAGTACGGGATGCCCGGCGTCTGGACCCACGCGTTCATGGACGCCTGGTCGCCGGGGTACTTCGCATCCATGTCGTACAACCACAACGGTCTCATGCGCATGTACGAGACCTTCGGGAACGGGGGCGCCACCACCATGATGCGCGACCTCACCGGCGGGGGCGGGCGCGGCGCGAACCAGCGGGAGTGGTACCGCCCGCTGCCGGCGTACGATTCGGTGATGTGGTCCATGAGGAACAACACGAACTTCATGCAGACCGGGGTGCTGCTCGGGCTCCAGCTCACCTCCCAGTTCCCCGAGGTGGTGCTGGAGAACTTCTGGCAGAAGTCGCTCCACTCCATCGAGGACGGGGTGAGCGAGACGCCCCACGGGTGGGTGATCCCGGCGGGGCAGCGTGACATGACGCGGGTGGCGCTCCTGGTGAACCTGCTCCGCGTCCAGGGGATCGAGGTGGGCCGCGCCTCCAAGGAGGTGAAGGTCGGCGACGCGACACATCCCGCCGGCTCGTACGTCATCAAGCGCAACCAGCCGTACGGCCGCCTGGCCAACCTCCTGCTCCGCCGACAGGACGACTACCCGGACCCCAGCCTGCAGACGTACGACGACAGCGGCTGGACCATGGGGCTCATGCTCCAGGCCGACGTTGTGGCCGTGGACGACGCGGCCGTCCTCGGCGTGGAGGCCGTGCCGGTGGACGAGGCGAAGCTCGCCGGGACCGTCTCCGGGGCGCGGACGCCCTCGGTGTACGCGGTGGCCCACCTCGGCTCGACGAACATGATCACGCTCCGCTACCGCCTGAAGGACCTGGAGATGAAGGCGGCGGAGGCGCCGTTCAAGGCCGGCGACATGGAGATGCCGGCCGGCTCCTTCCTCGTCCCCGCAGCCGGCGCCGCGGACCGGATCCAGGCCGCGGTGCGAGAGTTGGGGCTCACCGCCGTGGGCCTGTCGTCCATGCCCGACGTGGCGAGCCACGACCTCGATGTTCCCCGCATCGCCATGTACAGCATGTGGGGGAGCACCCAGGAGGTGGGGTGGGTCCGCTTCTCCTTCGACCGCTTCGACGTCCCCTACGACCTGATCTTCAAGGAGCGGGTGCGGGCAGGGGATCTGCGACGGGACTATGACGTCATCGTTCTGCCCAGCCAGGGACGGGACGGGAAGAGCATCGTGTACGACCTGGAGCCCAGGGACCGCCCCATCGCCTACACGCAGACCCCTGAGTTCAAGAACCTGGGGATGTACGGCTCCTCCGAGGACATCACCGGGGGGATGGGGCTGGAGGGCGTCGTGGAGCTCCAGAAGTTCGTTTCCGCCGGGGGTGTGCTCGTGACGCTGGGCAACGCCACGACGCTCCCCACCGACTTCGGCCTGGCGCGCAGCATCAGCGGCTCACGCCCCACCGGGAACTTCTACGCGCCCCGGCCCATCGTGGAGGGCGAAGTCACCCGCCCCGAGCATCCCGTGTTCTACGGGTACACGGAGAAGACGCTCCCGCTGAAGTACGCGAACGGGCCGCTGCTGCAGGTCCCGGAGAAGGACCGTGATCAGCAGGTGCTCATGAAGTTCACCGGCGGCGACAAAGCGGTGCTCAGCGGCCTCATGCGCGGCGCCGACCAGATCAAGGACCGCCCGGCCATCGTGGACGTGCCCGTGGGCAAGGGGCGCATCCTCATGTTCGCCACCAACCCGGTGTACCGGTGGCAGAACCACGGCGAGTTCAACATGCTCTTCAACGCGCTGGTGAACTGGGACGATTTGGGGGTGGAGGCGGGGAAGGAGCCCGTCAACCGGGGTGGGCCGCAGCGCTGAGTAGGAGGGGCGGGGGGCCCATCGCCCCCCCGCGTTACGCCCTCCGCCCTGCCCGGTGCGGGAAGAGGAGAGACCTGCTGAAGAAGATCCCTCGATTCCGGCCCTCCCGGGGAGGGCGGGCACCGGCGCAGACGCCCATGTCATCGGAGCCGGAAGCGCGAGGCACACCATTGTGTACCGGACCGGGCAGAATCCACTTCGGGTAGCGACGAACCGGAGTGAGCGACTTCGCGCCCGACCTACCGGCCACGGCGACCCGCCTCTACGCCCCTCTATCCCGTCGTCCAGCACCACCTCGAGACCTTCCTCGCCCAGGCCGCCGACGCCGACCCCCAGGGCTACGGGCTCCCCACCTGGGTGGAGAAGGACTTCTGCGCCTGATCGCGTTCGCGTGCCAGGCATACTGCACCTCTTCTGAACGAGCTGCACTCGGCGCGTGATCCTTGGCCTGGCGGGTGTCCGGATCTTCGAACATGAAGCGGTTGTTGTCGTCCACGCGATAGCAGCGGAACCGGAGGCGCCCCTCGCGGGTGGACAGGCCACAGGCACGGCGCATGACCTGGACCCGCCGGGCATCGAAGCGTTTCCCCGTCCCGGAGACGACGCTGCGCTCGTTCATGACCTGTGCCACTTCTCCGTCGGTGTGACGGTCCAGAAGGCGGTCGATCTCGGCCACCACCTCCTGGCCGAGCTGACGCGTCTCCCACGCCGAGAGCGGCCTCGCGAGGGAGAGGGATCGGGTGGCACCTCCGCTGAAGCGGACGTGCGCCATGATCTCCTGGCCCTTGACGAGAATGACGTCCTCGATGAGGAGCCGCGCCACGCGAGTGCGCTCCCGATCCGGCGTCTTCGGGTCGCGCCAGAGCCGGGGGAAGTCGCCGGCCAGCTTGCGGATGCGCGCCCGGTTCACGTCGTCGAGCACAAGGCGGTCCTCCTCCCGGCGGCGCTCGTAGTCCTCGCGCGCACGCCGGAGTTCTCGGAGCTTCTCGTTCCAGTCCGCCTCGAGGGAATCGGCGACCAGACGATGGTTGGGGTCGACCTGCATGAAGCGCAGCCCGTCCGCCTCGTCGATCCTGGCATCGAGCTCCTCCTGCACCGCCAGCGCGACCTCCAGCGCCACCGGCGTCATCGCTTCGAGCAGCAGCTCCCCGGTTGCCCGGTCGATCTCCACCCCGGGGACGCTCCGGCACGTCGGCCAGGACTGCGTGTTCCCGGCTCCCTTGCGCACGTAGTAGGGTTTCGGCGTCACCTCGCTTCCCTGATAGCGCACCGACATCCGGGCCCCGCATACCCCACAGATCGCCAGCCCCTGAAGGAGTGCCGGACCTTCCCCGGGGGGTATCCGCGGTTCTCCGTTGTCGCCCGGGTGTTGTGCCGCAGTCGCTCGAGGTTCAGCGTGTGCCATTCCTCCCGGGGCCGGCCCGAGAGGCGCGTCCCTCGGTCGAGGCCGCCGGCCGCGGCGCGCGACGTCCGTCCCCCGTGACGAAAAGCCCCCCCGGCCCGCTTGGGCCGGGGGGGCGTGTCGCTCCGCTCTTCTCGAAGGGCTACAGCTTCTGCGCCAGGGCGATGAGGATGGCCGCCTTGTCGGCCGGCACGAACTTCCCGCTCTGCGCCCGCACGTGGTTGATGAAGGCGCCGTACGCCCGGTTGTTCAACTGCTGGCACAGCGAGTTCTGCACGCCCCGCTGGCTGACCCAGCGCCGCACCAGCGTGCACAGGCTCCCCGACGTCACCGACACGGTGAACGACGTGGACAGCGCGCTGCTGTTCCCCGCGAGGTCCAGCGCCGTCGCGTTCAGCGTGGTCGTGCCGACGCCGAAGGTGTGGGCCTCCCCCGCGGCGCCGGGGCAGTCGCTGGAGGCGATGCCGGACATGGCGTCGGTGGCCGAGCAGGTGATGGCCACGCTCTGGTCCACGGTGTACGAGCCCGCGTTGCCGGCGAACTCGATGACCGGCTTGGTGGCGTCGCGCTTCACCGTCACCGACGCGCTGGCCGTGCCACCCGCCGATGTCGCCTCACAGGTGTAGGTCAAGCCATCGGTGTCGGTGCTCACCGTCACCGC
>JBFYZE010000289.1:0-3572 GCA_041309665.1 Gemmatimonadales bacterium
CCAAGCGTCACCCTGCGAGCTTACCCACCTCCGCGTTGAACCCCTCCACCAGCGCCTCGCGCACCGAACGCTCCACGAACCCCACCTCGAAGCCCGTGCGCGCCATGCGCAGCAGCTCCGAGCGGCCGAACCCCAGGTGGTCCCGCGCGTGCCGGTACTCTTCGGTGAGGGTCACGCCGGACATGAGGCGGTTGTCGGTGCACAGCACCACCGGGATCCCGAGATCGTGGTAGCGGCGCACGGGGTGGCCGGCGTACGAGGGCGCGACGCCGGTCTGGAGGTTGGAGGTGAGGCACACCTCCAGGGGGATGCCGCGCGAGCGCACCAGCGTCTCCAGCTCGGGATCCTCGAGGAGCCTCGTCCCGTGCCCGATGCGGGCCGCGCCGGCCAGGTGCACGGCCTGGTGGATGGAGGGAGCCCCGAAGCCCTCCCCGGCGTGGACGGTGCGCGGGAGGCCGGCGGCCTCGGCCAGCCGGAACGCCTCCAGGTGCTCGTCCACGGGGTTGCCGGCCTCCGCGCCGGCCAGGTCGAAGGCCACCACGCCCCGGTCCCGGTAGGCGACCGCGAGGGCGGCCATCTCGACGGACACCACGGGGTCCAGTGTGCGCAGGGCGCACACGATGACCCGGGTCACGATGGGAAAGTCGCGCCCGGCGCGTCCGAGCCCCGCAAGCACCGCCTCGAGCACCTCGTGGGCCGCGAGGCCCTCCTGCGTGCACAGCGCGGGGCAGAAGCGCACCTCCAGGTACCGGACGTTCTCCCGCGCGTGGTCCTCGGCCAGCTCGTACGCGATCCGCTCCAGCGCGCCCCGGTCCTGCATCACGGCCAGGGTGAGGACGAAGCGGGCCAGGTACTCCTCGAGGGAGTGGGCGTCGGACACCAGCATGTGCGCGGCCAGGTCCTCGGCGTCGCGCCAGGGCGTCTCCACCCGACGCTCCCGAGCCAGCTCCGCCATGGTGGCGGCGCGGAGGCTCCCGTCCAGGTGGACGTGGAGCTCGGCCTTGGGAAGGGCGAGGAGGAACGCGTCGGGGACCGGATCGGCGTGGGGGCGGAGACCCGCGTCCCGGGCGCCGGTCAGCACGTCGTAGGGCCTTCGGCCGAGGCCAGCCCCTTCTCCACGTCCACAAGGGGCGCCGGGTACTCCCCGGAGAAGCACGCCGTGCAGTACGGCGCCCCTTCGGCCACGGCGCCCACCATCCCCTCCAGGGAGAGGTAGCCCATCGAGTCCACCCCCAGCGTCTCGGCGATCTCTGCCGTTGTCAGACGCGAGCCCATGAGCTCTCCCTTCGTGGGCATGTCGATGCCGTAGAAGCAGGGAAAGCGCACCGGCGGGCTGGCGATGCGGAAGTGGACCTCGGCGGCGCCCGCGGCCCGGAGCATGCGGACCAGGGAACGGCTGGTGGTGCCGCGCACGAGCGAGTCGTCCACCACCACCACACGCTTCCCGGCCAGGACCTCCCGCACCGGGTTGTACTTCATGCGGGCCCCGAAGTCGCGGTCCTCCTGCGTGGGCTGGATGAACGTCCTCCCCACGTAGTGGTTCCGCAGGAGCCCCAGCTCGAAGGGGATCCCGCTGGCCTCGGAGAAGCCCAGCGCGGCCGAGTTGGCGCTGTCCGGCACGGCCACGACGGCGTCCGCGTCCACGGGGTGCTCCTCCGCGAGGCGGCGCCCGAAGGCCCGCCGGGCCCGGTCCACGCTCTGCTCCCAGATGTGGGCGTCGGGGCGGGCGAAGTAGACCAGCTCGAAGATGCACGGCGCGGCTCGCTCGCACGCCGGGAGGGAGCGGAGGCGCTGCACCTTCTTGCCGCGGATCTTCAGCACCTCTCCGGGGCGCAGGTCCCGGACGTACTCGGCGCCCAGGATGTCCAGGGCTCCCGTCTCGCTGGCGACGATGTGCCCGTCGCCCAGCCGGCCCAGCACCAGGGGGCGGAACCCCCGGGGGTCACGCACGGCGTAAAGGGTGTCGCCCACCGAGAGCACGAGGGAGTACGCCCCTTCCAGGTGCGTGAGGGCGTCGTCCAACTGGGCGTCCACCGTGTCGTGGCGCGACTTCGCCACCAGGTGGATCAGGATCTCGGTGTCCGACGAGGTCCGGAAGATGGCTCCCTCGTCCACCAGGCGGCTGCGCAGGTCCAGATGGTTGGTGAGGTTCCCGTTGTGGGCGAGCGCCATCTCCCCCCGAGCGTACCGGGCGGTGATGGGCTGGATGTTCTCCTGGAGGCTCCCTCCGGAGGTGGAGTAGCGCACGTGCCCTACGGCGGTCCGGCCCGAGAGGCGGCTCAGCGTGGCGTGCCCGAACACCTCGGAGACCAGGCCGGCTCCCCTGTGCACGCGGGAGACGCCGTCGTCCCCGAAGGCGGCGATCCCGGCCGCCTCCTGCCCCCGGTGCTGGAGGGCGTAGAGCGCCAGGAACGCCTTCTCCGCGGCGTTCTCCACGCCGCTGAGGCCGACGACACCGCACATGATTCAGGCCTCCGGGTCCAATTGGGTGTCGTCCTGCGGGGCTTTCTCACCAGGGGCCGGGCTGTGGGGTCCCAGGGCTCCGTAGTCCATGTCGCGCACCTCGCCCCGGGCGACGCCCTCCTCGTCGTCCTCGTCCGCGAGGGGATCACCCCCCGGGAGGCGGTCCATCAGGCCGATGAACGCCGACTTCAGCAGCCCCCAGGCGATGTACAGGAGGAGGGCGGTGAAGAAGTAATATCGGGGAATCGTAAGCGCGGCGAAGATGCACCCCAGGATGAACGCCGTGTTGAAGATCCCCTGCGCGGTGCGCAGGCCGATGCGGGGCACCTTCGCGTACGGGATGTGGCTCACCAGCAGGACGCCGACCAGCACCGTGGCGATGGCCATGATCTGGTGCCAGGGGAATTCGGCCAGGTACTGGGCGAAGAAGGGGGTCTGGCTGAACGGATAGAACGAGGCCAGGAACATCCCCGCCGCAGGGGAGGGGAGCCCGTGGAAGTGGCGCTTGGCCTCGCCGCCCTGCTCCACGTTGAACCGGGCCAGGCGCACGACCACCGCCGCGACGAACACGTACGAGAGGAGCCAACTCCAGTTCGTGTCGGCGAAGTAGAGCCTGTACATGATCAGGCCGGGGGCCACCCCGAACGAGATCGCGTCCACCAGCGAGTCCAGCTCGGCCCCGAACCGCGACCCGGTGCGCGTGAAGCGGGCGATGCGGCCGTCCAGCATGTCCAGCGTGCCGGCGAACATGATGAACCAGCCCGCCCAGACCAGGTCGCCGCGGAGGGTGGCGACCATGGCGTAGACGCCGAAGAACAGGTTCCCCAGGGTGAACGCCGACGGGAGGATGATGACGCCCCTCTGGAGTGTCTCCCTCCGCGGGGCTCGGGGCGCCCTCACGAGCCGGACCCCGGGGGTTGGCGGGCGAGGACGGTGAGGCCGGCCACGGCCCGGTCCCCCGGCGCGCACGTGACGTCCCAGGCGAGGGGGAGGAAGAGGTCCACCCGCGAGCCGAAGCGGATGATCCCGATCCGCTCGCCCAGGGCCACGTCCTGTCCCACCACGGGGTACGTGACGATCCGCCGCGCGATGAGCCCGGCGATCTGGCG
>JBFYZE010000290.1:0-5910 GCA_041309665.1 Gemmatimonadales bacterium
CTGGTGGAGTACAAGCGTGGCATCACCCTAGCACGACCTCGCTCCCGCCCGGCGTGGCGATGCGCGCGGCCAACCAGCCTCCGGCCATCCTGGCGTTGGCGCTCCTCGCCTTCGAGGACACCAGCACCGTGAGCACGGCTCCCAGGATGCGGAAGATCCGGGTGAGCTGGCGCTTCAGGCAGAGCCCGAGGCCCGGGGGCCTCCCGCGCTCGTCCACCACCCGGAGCCCGGTGAGGAGGCCGCCCGGGCTCGCCCCGAAGACGAGCTCGGAGGCGGCGAAGTAGAGGAAGTAGGAGGCGACGATCCAGACCACCGCCCCGACCCCCAGCGCCTCCTGGCTCGAGGTCTCCGTCGCTTCGACGAGGACGGCGAGCCCGACGAACAGGAAGACCACGAACAGGGGCAGGTCGAGGAGGAAGGCCAGGAAGCGCCGGCCCATGCCCGGGTGGACGATCGCCCAGGCGCGGGGCTCCAGGTTCTGGACCATGAGCTTCTGCTCGGGGAGGAGGTCCGAGCCGTCCAGCTCGTCGGTCACGCGGCGGAATTCCGGATCGCCGGGGCCCGCCATGAGGTAGGGGAAGCGGGCCTGGTACTCCTTCAGGCGCACCGGGTGCTTGACCAGCCCCACCAGCTCCTTGGCCTTGGGCCCCAGGCCTCCCTCCCGGGGCAGCGGGTCGAACCTGGCCTGGGGAGCCCTCCGCTCGGGCTTCGCCATGCGGCCCGGCTGGGCCGGCTTGGGCACCTTACGGTGCGGGTGCGTCTCGGCTGCTGCAACCGGCCTGCCCGCGCGGTGCGCCGGTATGACGCCGGTGAAGGGGACTCCCGTGACCGAAGCCACCGCTTCGCCCAGGTCGGTGACGTCGGCGCCGTCCTCGGTGACCAGGCGTCCGTTCTCGTCGGCCAGGCTGAACGCCACGTCGCCGGTCGGCCCGCTCACCAGCAGGTTGGGCCAGCACAGGTCCCCGTCTCCCTCGGGCGGGGAGAGGAGCGTCATGGCGGCGAGGACCTCGGCGAGGCGGTCCGGCGTCAGCCGCCCCAGGTCCACGGTGTCGTAGGAGCCATTGGCCCGCGAGAGGCCGCGGGTCATGCCCTGGGTCTGGGCGGTGATGGGGGGCGTCGCCATGGGATCTCTCCTCAGTACCCTCCCTCGTCGAGCTTGACCTTCCCGGCCATGTGACGGTAGACGAAGACCGTGTACGCGGTGGCCAGGGTCATCCCAGGGATCCACCACCAGAGGGCCGTCCTCAGCGAGTATCCGGGCCCCTGGGCGTTGAACACGGTGAGCGAGGCCGCAGGGTCGTTGGTGGCCGGCAGCACCATGGGGTAGAGGCCGTACGCCACGCTCAGGAGCATCCCGGCGAGGAATACGCATGAGGCGAGGAAGGCCTCCAGCTCCTTCCCCCGTGCGGCCAGGAACCGTGCCCCCAGCACTCCACCCAGGGCCAGCGCCGGAAGGGCGAAGGAGAGGGGCTGGGCGCCCATCCGCTCCGGGACGTGGGGCTGCACGCGGAAGGTGACCACGGTGAGTACGGCCACCGCGGCCACGAGGAACGGCCAGAGCACCCGGGCGGCGCGGGCGGCGCGCTCCCTGACGGGATCCTCGGTCTTGAGGACCAGCCAGAGGGCCCCGTGGTGCGCGAGGGCCAGGAGGCTGGTGACGCCCACCGTCACCGTGTACCAGTCGAGGATCCCCATCTCCGGCCCGCCGATGCCGAACGAGGTCCACAGCGGGTTGAAGAAGTACCCGTCCTCGGCCAGGGGAACGCCCCGCACCACGTTGCCCAGGGCCGCGCCGAAGAAGACGGCGAGGAGGAGGCTCGACGCGGAGAACACCACGTCCCACACCGGGCGCCACACCGGGTTGTCCACATGGCTCCGGAACTCGATGGAGATGGCTCGCAGGATGAGGAGCCAGAGGACCACCATGAGCGGCAGGTAGAAGCCGCTGAAGCTGGACGCGTAGAGGAGCGGGAAGGCCATCACCAGCGAGCCTCCCGCGGCCAGGAGCCAGACCTCGTTGCCGTCCCACACGGGGCCGATGCTCTGCAGCACGGTGCGCCGCTCCCGGTCGGTGCGGGCCACGAAGAGGTGGAGCGCGCCGGCGCCCAGGTCGAACCCGTCCAGGATGACGTAGACGGTGAGGAGGAGCCCCACCAGCCAGAACCAGAGGGTTTCCATGGTCACCTCCCCTCCGGCCCGTGGGCGATCTCACGGCCGGCCAGGAAGAGGAAGAGGATGCCCAGCACGAGATACAGCCCCATGAACCCCAGGAGGCTGAAGAGCGTGTTCCCCGACGACACCGTTGCGGAGTAGCCGTCGCGGGTCAGGAGGACGCCGTACACGAGCCATGGCTGCCTCCCCAGCTCCGCCGTCATCCACCCCATGGTGTTGGCGATGAAGGGGAAGGGAGCCGCCAGCATCAGGACCCAGAGCATCGCCCTGGAGTCGTACAGCTTCTGCTTCCACAGCAGCCAGGCGGCCAGGACCATCGCTCCGATGAAGAGCGTGCCCAGCCCCACCATGATGTGGTACGCGTAGTAGTGGAGCGGGACGTTGTCGGGCCACTCGGACTCGGGGAAGGCGTCCAGGCCGCGGACCTCGGCCCCCCACCGCCGCCACGTGAGGATGCTCAGGATCTGGGGGACCTCGACAGGGTTGTCCAGGCGCCGCTTCTCCATGTCGGGCTGGCCGAGGATGACGAGGGGCGCGCCCTCCCGCGTCTCGAAGAGCCCCTCCATGGAGGCGAAGGCCGCCGGCTTGTGGCGCGCCACGTTGGCCGCCTGGAAGTCGCCGGTGGGAAAGGCCAGGAGGAGGGCCGCCGGCAGCCCCGCCAGGACCCCGGTGCGCACGAAGAGCTTCCCGTGCTCGGCGTGGTCACGCTGCTCCGGCGTCGCCTTCTCCGAGCCCGCCACCAGGAGGTAGTAGGCGCCGATGGCCGCCATGACGAACGAGCCGGTGGTGACGGCGCCCGCCATGGTGTGGAGGTACTGCCACACCAGCCAGGGGTTGAGGAGGAGGCTCCAGAGGGAGGTGAGGGCGAGGGTGCCGTCGGCCTGGACCTCGAAGCCCACCGGGTGCTGCATGAACGCGTTGGTGGCCACGATGAAGTACGCCGAAGCCCACGAGCCCACGAGCAGGGCGACGGCCGAGAGCCAGTGCATGCGCGGGCTCAGCCGCTTCTCCCCGAAGAGGAAGATCCCCAGGAAGGACGACTCGAGGAAGAAGGCGAAGGTGCCTTCCATGGCGAGCGTCTGGCCGATCACCCCGCCCGTGGCCTCCGAGAAGCGCGCCCAGTTGGTTCCGAACTGGAACTCCATGGGGATCCCGGTCACCACGCCCATGGCGAACGAGAGGCCGAAGATCTTCCCCCAGAACCTGGCGGCGCGGTGGTGCCGCTCGTCCCCGGTCCTCAGCCCCCAGGTCTTGAGGAGCACGATGAGGAGCGCCAGCCCCATGGTGAGCTGGGGGAAGATGTAGTGGTACGTGATGGTGAAGGCGAAGTGGAAGCGGTGGTAGAACAGGGCTTCATCCATCGAGGCCTCCAGTGCGGCGTTCCCCTACCTTCTCAAAAGATGGGGCCGTTCCGCGCGCAGCGTCAGGACCAGCTCACCGAACAGCGTGTTGGCCCACGCGAACCAGGCGCGGGTGAAGTCGGACGGGTCGTCCTTGTGGAAGGACTCGTGCATGAACCCGGTGCCGGCGTGGGTGCGCTTCAGGGTGTCCAGGACGCCTGCGATCTCGGCGTCGGACGTGCTCGTCAGCGCCTGCACGAGGAGCCCCAGGTGCCAGATCCGGTCCATCCCCGCGTGGGGGCCGCCCACGCCCGCCCCTGCCGTTCCACGGAAGAAGTACGGGTTGTGCTCCGAGAGCACGAAGGCCCGCGTGCGCAGGTAGAGGGGATCGTCCTTCGCGCACGCGCCCAGGTAGGGAAGGGAGAGGAGGGAGGGGACGTTGGCGTCGTCCATGTGGTGCCGGTTCCCGAAGCCGTCCACCTCGTAGGCCCACATCCGGCCCAGGGCGGGGTGCTCGACGACGGCGTGGGCGGTGAGCGCGGCCTCCACCTCAGCCGCCAGCGCGCGGCACTCCGATGCGACGACGGCCCCCAGGCCGGTGGGCTCGGCCATCTCGGCGAGCTGGCGGAGCGACACCACCGCGAAGTGGTTCGAGGGTACGAGGAAGGGGAAGGTGGTGGCGTCGTCGGAGGGCCGGAAGATGGAGGCGATGAGCCCCACGGGCCGGATGGGGTTCCCGTACCCGGCGCCGGCGACGGTATCCGTCTGCCATCCCGTGACACGCTGGAACTTGTACGGACCGGGGCCGTCCTTGCGCTGCTGCTCCCGGAACGTGCGGAGCACCAGGCGCATCGCCTCGCGCCACGCGTCGTCGAAGGGGGCCAGGTCGCCGGCGCGGCGCCAGTAGCAGTGGGCGAGGCGGATGGGGTAGCAGAGCGAGTCCACCTCCCACTTCCGCTCGTGGAGCTCCGGCTTCATCTCCGTGAGGTCGTCCTTCCACGGGCTCCCGGTCGGCCCCTTGTTGAACGCGTTGGCGTACGGGTCGATGAGGATGCAGCGCGCCTGGCGGCGGAGCACGCCTTCGATCAGGAGGCGCAGCCTGGGGTCTTCGCCCATGAGGGGGAGGTAGGGCCACACCTGGGCGGTGGAGTCCCGGAGCCACATGGCCTCGATGTCCCCGGTGATCACGAACGTGTCCGGCCGCCCGTCCACCTCCCCGAAGTCCACCGTGGTGTCCAGCGTGTTGGGGAAGCAGTTCTCGAACAGGAGCGCCAGCTCCGGGTCGGCCAGCTCGGCCTTCACCCGCTCGATGGTGCGCTCCACGGCGGGGCTGGTGAAGCGGCGCTGGGCGAGGGGCGGGCGCCCGGACGGGGAGCTCCGAAGGGCCGTCGAGGCCCCGAACCGGCCGTTCCATGGCGTTGGCGACGGCTCGATGTCGGTCTTCGGGGACGTGGAGGCGGGCATGAGCGACCCGACGACCGCCACCATCCCGGCCCGGGCCAGGAACTCGCGTCGCGTGGGGTCCGTCATCTCAGTGCGGGGTGCGGGCGAGGGAGGGAGTGCGGTTGGCCCCATGATGGGGAATCCGTGCCCGGGGTGCCAATGGGCGGATGGCCCCACGGCGCCTGAGAGAGCATCTTTCCCGGAGCGCATGAACGTGGGCGGGCGCCTTCACCATCGTCAGGAGGGTTCGTGAGCCACGGGAAGCCCGACGCACAGGGCCCCGACTGGGAAGGAACCGTGTCGGATGCCGTCGAGCAGGTGGAGGAGGGTCTCTCCGCGTTGGACGAAGCCCGGGCCCGCGACGGCCGGGCGAGGAGCACCACTGCGCTCGCGCTGATCGCCGGGCTCCTGCTTCTGGCCGCTGTCGCGGCCTGGAACGCATGGTGGTTCACGCGACCGCCCCTGACCCCACCGGATGCGGAGGTCGCCTTCGCCCTCCGTGAGACGGCGGGCGCGCTGGCCGAGGAGATCCTGGCGATCCGGGATGCCGAGGATCGGCTTCCCACCGCCGCCGAGCTGGCCGACCTGCTGGACGAGGAGCTCAGCTACGAGCCGTCAGGGGAGAGCTTCGTGGTGACGAACACCGATGGGGTCCTCAGGGTGACCTACGACGGAAGCCGCCCGGTGGCGGAGTGGGTGGTGGACGGGGGATACGACCACGTGGAGGGGGAAGCCCGATGAGGCCCGCCCCCGACCGGTCCAAGGCCGGGTTCTCCCTGGCCGAGCTCCTGCTCATCATGGTCATCGTCAGCGTGCTGGCGGGCGTGGCGCTCCCCACCCTTCGCCGCGCCGTGGACCGCGCGGCGGCCGCCAAGATCATGACCGACGTGCGCGGCGTCACGATGGCGGTGCGCTCCTACATGGAGGCGAACAACGGCGCCATCCCGACGGGGGC
>JBFYZE010000291.1:0-11020 GCA_041309665.1 Gemmatimonadales bacterium
GTGGTGGAGCCGAGCCATGCCTGACTGGAAGAAGCTGGTGGGGGAGAAGCTCCCCGCGGGGAGGTTTCGGGGGGAGCAGGTGGCGGACATCCAGGCGGAGATCGCCGATCACCTCGAGGACGCCTACCAGGAGGCGCTACGCCTGGGCGCCACCGAGGAGGATGCCGTCCAGCGGGCGCTCGCCGAGGTGGACGACTGGGAGGCGCTGGCCGAGCGCATCGCGCGCTCGCGCCGGGACGCCACCGAGGGGTGGACCGCCACGGAGATCGAATCGTCCGAGGCCGCCCTGCGCAGTCGGGGTGGGCGCTGGAGCGCCGCGGCCGACGTGCTCCAGGAGCTCCGCTTCACGCTCAGGCGCCTGGGCAAGGCCCCGGTCTTCACGGCGGCCGTGCTCCTGTCGCTGGGCCTCGGGATCGGCGCGAATACCGCCATCTACAGCGTCGTGAAGGGCGTCCTCCTCGATCCCCTCCCCTATCCGGACCCGGACCGGCTGGTGGCCGTGTGGAACAGCGCCCCGGGGTCGGGCCAGGATCTCGTGCCCCAGTCCTTCGCCCTGAACGCCTTGTACGAGGACGACGCCCATTCCTTCGCGGACATCGGGATCTGGGGGCCTTCCTTCTCCACGCTGGACGGCCCCGACGGCCCGGAGCAGGTGCCGTCCGTCCAGGTCACGCACGGTCTCTTCCCGGCGCTGGGCGTCCAGCCCGCCCTCGGCCGGGGCTTCACGTTCGAGGATACGCAGACCGGATCGCCGCGCACCGTGATCCTCGCCTGGGACACGTGGACGCGGCGCCACGGCGGTGACCCGGCCGTCATCGGCCGGACCGTGGTCCTCGGGGACACCCCCCGGGAGATCATCGGCGTCATGCCCGAGGGGTTCCGGGTCATGGACCAGCCCGCCGAATACTACCATCCGTTCCGCTACACGAAGGCCGAGTTGACCCTCACGCAGTTCACCTACCGGAGCATCGCGCGGCTGCGCGCGGACGTGACGCCGGAGCAGGCGTTGGCGGAGATGAGGGGCCTCCTCCCCGTGGCGGCCGAGCGTTACCCGGGGGGCGTCGACCTCAAGACCCTCCGCGAGATGGGCGCGGCCCCGGTTCTCCACGCGCTGAAGGCCGACCTCGTGGGCAACGTGGGCGACGTCCTCTGGGTGGTGCTGGCGGGGGTGGCCATCATCCTGCTCATCGCGTGCGCCAACGTGGCCAACCTCCTGCTGGTCCAGTCGGAGAGCCACGAGCGGGCGGTGGCCATCCAGTCCGCGCTGGGCTCGTCGAGGCGGCGCCTGGTACTGCGCTTCCTCACCGAGAGCGTCACGCTGGGCGGGCTGGGCGGCGCCGTCGGCGTCGGGCTCGCCGTGGGTGGGCTCGCGCTGCTGCGCTCGCTGGGCCCCGCCGATCTCCCCCGCCTCCAGGACATCGACCTGGACGCAGGCGTGCTCCTCGTCGCCGTCCTCCTCTCGCTGGGCAGCGGCCTGGCCCTGGGCCTTCTCCCCCTGGCGCGAGCGTGGCGCCTGGACCTGTGCGCGGCGCTCAAGGAAGGCGGACAGGGCACCGGCACGGGTCGCTCCCGCGGGATGGCGAGGAACGCGTTCGCGGTTGTGCAGCTCGCCCTGGCCATGATCCTGCTCGTGGGCTCGGGCCTGATGATCCGCACGTTCGTCTCGTTGAGCCAGGTGAGCCCCGGCTACTCCGACCCGGAGCGCCTCCTGACGTTCACGGCCACGGACTACTCGACGCCCGATGACGCCGACGTTCCCGAGGTGCATCGCGCGCTGGCGGAGCGCCTGGCGAGGCTCCCCGGCGTGGGGGCCGTGGGACTGACCACCACGGTGCCCCTGGGCACGGGCGCGGGGTTCGACCCCATCTACGTCGAGGACTTCCCGCTGCCCGAGGGTCAGCAGGGTCCGATCAAGCGCTTCAAGTGGATCGGCGGGGGATATCACGAGGCCATCGGGAACCCGGTCGTCGCCGGGCGCGCCATCACCTGGGACGACATCCGGGAGCTGGCCCGCGTGGTGATGATCACGGAGGGGTTCGCACGGGAGGTGTGGGGTGATCCCGCGAGGGCGGTGGGCCGGCGCGTCTCGACGGGGTTCGCGCCCGGGGACTGGAGGGAGATCGTAGGGGTGGTGGGCGACGTCCGCGACGACGGCCTGGACCAGGACCCGGTGGACATCGTGTACTGGCCCATGGCCATCCGGGGGTTCTGGGCGGAGACGAGCGGCCCCGACGCGCTGTTCGTCCAACGGAGCATGACCTACGTCGTGCGCAGTGGACGCACGGGGACCCCGGGCTTCCTCGAGGAAGTTCGCGGCGCGGTCCTCGCCAGCTTCCCGGGGAGGCCGCTGGTGGGCGTGCGCACGATGGCGAGCCTGGAGCGCGACTCCCTCGCCCGCACCTCGTTTACCCTCGTCATGCTCGCCATCGCCGCCGCCATGGCGCTCCTGCTCGGCATCGTCGGGATCTACGGCGTGATCTCGTACGCGGTGGGGCGGAGGACGCGGGAGATGGGGCTGCGCATGGCGATGGGAGCCGAGCCCGGACGGGTCACGCGCATGGTGCTCGGCCAGGGTCTGGTCGTGGCCCTGGCGGGCGTGGCCGCCGGCATGGTGGGCGCCCTCGGCGCCACGCGCCTCATGCGCGCGGTGCTCTTCGGCGTGAGTCCCGCCGATCCCCTCACGTACGGGACGACGGCCGCCGTCATCGTCGGCGTCGCCCTGCTGGCCACCTGGGTGCCGGCGAGGCGGGCCGCGCGCGTGGATCCGAACGAGGCGTTGCGGGCCCAGTGACGTAGCGTGGCTCGCGCGCCTACCACACCAGGTGGAACTTCTCCTGCCGGCGGAATACGAAGCGCCGGTTCCCCTCGGCGTCCAGCCACACGTCCTCCTCCTGGCGGCAGTTGACGTTCTTGCCGCCCCACTCGGGGACGGGGACCGTGGCCTGCAGCTCCAGGGCGTACCAGGTGGAGGGGCGGATCTTCGCATCCCCACGTCCGGGCACGCCTTCCTGACGGTCCCATAGGCCGATGAGGGGTCCGGCGCCGTGGCCGTGGTCGCCCACGGGGTGGGAATAGAGCGAGCCGGTGATCCCCTCCTCCTTCATCCGCGCCAGCGCCGCTGCCAGCGCCTCGTTCCCCGTGCGCCCGGGCTTCATCTCCTCGACCTGGATGTCCTGCACGCGGTTGCTGGTGGCCAGGCACTTCTTCAACCCCTCGGGAACGTCCGTCTCCCCTTCGCGGAGGATGTAGCCGTTGTGCTGCGTGTCGGTCTTGAGGCGCATCCCCACCAGGCCGACGTCGGTCCAGATCAGGTCGCCCCGCTGGATGACCACCGGACCCTCCGACGGCACCGACCCGTTCGCGCGCTGCACGTCCACGGAGGGCTGGAACCAGGTGGTGAACCCCATGTCCACCATCTTCTGGCGCAGCCACCACTGAACGTCCTCGGTGGTGGTGACGCCGGGCGTGATCACCGCGTTGGAGAACGCCTCGGAGACCATGGCGTGGACCGTCTCCTGCATCTGGCGGTAGCGCGGCATCATCTCGGGGACGCGCGTGGCGATGTAGTCCACGGCGAGCATGGGTACGCGCTTCACCTTCTTCAGGTTGTCCGGACCCAGCGCCTTCTCCAACGCCTCCCGCTCGCCGGCGCCGAGCCCGTCGGCCCAGGCCCAGGTGTCGTCGATGTTCAGCACGATGTTGCCGGGCTTCCTGTCGTCCACGATCTCCCGGAGGAGCCGCCACTGCTCGTCGCCCCAGAGCTCGGCCTGCCGGCCCGTGGGCGTGGGGTGGGGCGAGCGGTAGATCTCGAAGAGCCCGCCCTGGGAGGTGCCGCCCAGCGCCAGGCGCTCCACCGTGCCGTCGGGCCTGCGTGTGAACACGTAGATGGAGCGGCGGCGCGCTGCGAAGGTGGTCTCGGAGATCATGGACCAGAAAACGGGGTCCTCGCCGTACTCGCGCATGGAGAGGATCCACATGTCGGCGCCGTGCTCGGCCATGAGCGCGGGGAGCACGCGCTCGAGACGGGCCGCCACCCACGTCTGCATCTCCTTCGCCTGCTCCCGGATCGGCGGGAGCGGATGGTAGCGGGCCGGGGCGTCCTGCGGGATATGGACGGGCGCCTGCGCCGCGGCGGGGAGCGCGAGCACGGGGAGCACGAAGGCGAGGAGAGCGGCGGAGACGGCCTGGGCGGAGACGTGGGGCTTCATGGCGCGGGCGCTCCAGGGAGCGGGATCGGGGTCGGGGTGCATCTGCGGAGAACCTACAGCACGGCCAGGAGGCTCACCACCAACCACACCATCGCGATGAGGCCCAGCAGCACGTACTCGACGGCGGGTGCGCGCTGGCTCCCCTTCTGGCCGTGGAACCAGGCGATGACCGCGGAGGCCAGGACGGCGGACACGACGAAGATCACGGTGAGGACCATCGTCGCCGGTGGAAGGAGGTTCTCCATGGCGTCGGCGAGGCCGATGAGCGTGACCCCGACGCCGACGGTGAATAGCACGATCTGGGGCACGCGCCGCTGCACCAGCTCGGCCAGGTCGGCGGGACCGGGGGCTTCAACTGCCCCGGAGGCTGAGGCGGCTCCGAGCGCCCCGCCCGGCTCCAGCGCGCGTAGCACGTCCTTGGCGGAGGGGCGGTGCTTGGGATGCTTCGCCAGGCATCTCCGCAGCAGGTCGGCCAGCTCCGCCGGCGCGTCGGCGCGCAGCTCCCTCAGGTCCCTCGGCTCGCGGTGGAGGTGGGCGTTGATCCACTCCGTGGGCGTGCGCACGTCGTAGGGACCCCTCCCGGTCAGCAGCTCGTAGCCGAGGATCCCGAAGAGATACATGTCCGCGAGCTCGGTGACGCCCTCGTCGAGGAGCTGCTCGGGACTCAGGTGCGTCGGATCGCCCAGAAGCTGTCCGGTCCTGGTGAGGCGCGTGACCTCCATCGCCGTGGGGCTGATGACGGCGGCGATGCCGAAGTCGGTGAGGCGCGCCCGCCCCTTCTCCTCGTCCCAGAGGACGTTGCCAGGGCGGACGTCCCGGTGCACGATCCCCTTCTCGTGCGCCAGGGCCAGCGCCGACGCCACTTCCTTCAGGATCTGTGTGGCTTCCCCCACCGAGAGCTTCCCCTCCGCCGCCAGGCGCTCCTCCATGGTCCGTCCCTGCACGTAGGGCATGACCAGGTAGGGCGTCTCGTCGGGGAGCCGGCCGAACCGGGTGACCGCCACCGTGTTGGGGTGGTCGGAGAGGGAGGCGGCGGCCCGGGCCTCTCGCTCGAAGCGGCGGCGGGCGGTCTCGTCGGCGACCTTCCCGGGCCGGAGCACCTTGATGGCCACGGGCACGCCCAGGGCGCGGTCCTTGGCCAGGTAGACCGTGGCCACGCTCCCGCGCCCCAGCGACCGGAGCACCTCGAAGTCGGCGCCCAGGGCGGCCCGCACTTCCTCGAGGGAACGGTGGTCCGAGTCCATGGGGCAAGTTCGGCGGCGGGGGCGGGAAACGCAAAGAGACGCCGCCTGACGAGATCCTTGACCGAGACCGGGGTGGGGAGGTAGTGTATCAGTGAACCGATACACCCAAACACCACCCATCCATGACCTCGCTCAGGCGCGCCTCCCTGGCACTTCTCGGATTTCTTCTGGCCTGCTGCTCGACACCGGAGCGGCCCCAAGGCTGGAACGAGCTTCCGGAGCTCCGACTCTCCGATGAACGTACCCTCGAGATCGGGATGGTCGAGGGTGACGAGAACTACCTCTTCCAGGAGATCACGAGCGTCGTCCGGCTGGCGTCGGGGAACCTCGTCGTCGCGGATGGAGGCTCGTCCGAGCTCGCGCTCTATGCCCCCGACGGCTCGTTCGTCCGGCGCTGGGGAGGCCAGGGGGAGGGGCCGGGCGAGTTCCGGCTTCTGTCGCGTGTCTATCCCCTCGGACCGGACTCCCTGATCGCGCTCGACCAATGGACGGCGCGTCTGTCCATCTTCGACACCGCCGGCGTTTTCGCGCGCCAGGTCGCGCTCGCGGATCACTCGTCCGATCCAGACTTCCCGATGGACGTCTGGCTGTACCGCCGCTACTGGGTCGAGGGCGCCTTGGGAGAGGCCGAGCGCGCCGGCGCGAAGGCCGTGCTGGACGGGCTGCCGCCGCCGAGGTCCGGGCCCGGATACCGAGTGGTGCGCGTGGCGTTGGACGGACACTTGTGGATCCGCGAGCCCGAGCTGAGCCCCGCACGCACGCGCGCCTGGACGGTGATCGCGCCCGACGCCGCCCCTGAGGCCGTGATCGACGTGCCGGTAGCGTTCGAGCCCCAGACGATCGGGACGGGCGAGGTGCTCGGACGCTGGACTGGGGAGAGCGACGTCCACTTCGTGCGTGCCCACCGCATCCTCGCCACCGGTGCCACGCGGCCGGCGCCCGCGTGGCTGCTGGAGCCGCCGGCCGAGGCCGTCCCGGCCCCGGACGAGGAGACGTTCACGAACGCGATCCGCACGGCCGTCCGGGCAATGGCCGTGGCGCAGGAGATCCACTACGCCAGGGCGGGGACCTACACCCCACGCCTGGACTCGCTCGAGTGGGAGCGTCCCGAGGGCGTCGTCGTGGACCTGGTGATCGCGGGATCGCGCGGATGGGGGGCGGTCTTCACGCACCCGGGGCTCGACCGCATCTGCTCGCTCTTCTACGGCTTCACGATGCCGCCAGGTTGGACACCCGGAGCGATCAGCTGCGGCCCGAGCGGCCCGGCGACCACCAGGGAGAGATGACGGTCCATGTTCGACGACATCGACCCCCGAAGCCCGACCCCCCTCTACGAGCAGATCGCCGCCCGGGTGCGCATGGCCGTCGCCGCCGGCGAGCTGGCCGCGGGAGACGGGCTGCCGTCGGTGCGGGCTCTCTCCCACACCCTGCGGATCAACCCGGCCACGGTGGTGCAGGCCTACCGCGACCTCGCGCTGGACGGGTTCGTCGAGATCCGCCACGGGCAGGGGACGTTCGTGAGGGAGGTCGCCGCGCCCCGGCGGGCGGATGAGCGCGCGGCCCAGGCCACGGAGTTGGTGCGTCAGCTCCTCCAGAGTGCAGCGAGGGTGGGGATCGGGGTGGAGGAGCTGACGCGTGCCTTCAGGAGCCAGACAGGAGCCGAGACCCGTGAGTGACGCCATCGAGATCACCGGCCTGGCGTGGAAGGCCGGGCAGTCCTTCGCCCTGAGGGACATCACCCTGCGGGCGCCGGCTGCGTCCATCTACGGCTTCCTCGGCCCGAACGGCTCCGGCAAGACCACCACGATCCGCATGCTCATGGGGATGATGAAGCCCGACCGGGGCAACATCCGCGTGCTGGGGATGGGCGTGCCGCAGCAGATGCCGCAGATCCTCGCCCGCGTCGGGTACGTCCCCGAGCGGCCCCACGTGTACCCTGCGCTCACCGTGGCGGAGCACGTCCGCTACCACGCCTCCTTCTTCCCGCGCTGGGACGCGCCCACCTCCCGGGACCTCATGGTGCGCTTCGGCCTGGACCCGGCGCAGCGGATCTCCCGCCTGTCCAAGGGCGAGGCCGGCAAGCTCCTCCTTCTCCTCACGCTCTCCCAGCGCCCCGACCTCCTCGTGCTGGACGAGCCCACCGACGGCCTCGATCCCGTGGTGCGCCGCGACGTGCTCAGCGCCGTCCTCGACTACGTGGGCGACGCGGGCGCGTCGGTCTTCATCTCCAGCCACCTGGTGCACGAGCTGGAGCGTATCTGCGACTGGGTGGGCGTCCTGGACGGGGGATCCCTGGTGGCTGAGCTCCCCATGCAGGCGTTCAAGAACGGGATCAAGCGCCTGCGCGTCGCGGGCGCGGCCGCGGGCGAGTCGGCGTCTGGCCTCGCCGGCGACCCGGGCCGAGCACCCTTCACTCTCCTCACCCGCGAGCCCGCCGACGCGCCCGCATCCCCGGAGACCTGGATCGTGCGCGGCTGGGAGGATTCCATGCGCGCGTGGTTCGCCGGCGTGGGCCTGGAGCTGCGCGACGTCGTGGACCTGGACCTCGAGGACGGGTTCGTGGAGCTGCTGCGCTCCTCCCGTCCCTCGGGCGAAGCCCGGAGCTGACGCATGTACGAGCCCCTTCTGTTCATCCACTGGAAGCAGGTGCGCATCGCGCTCCTCCCGTTCGCCGTGGCGGCGTTCGCCCTCCCGCTCCTCTCCATCCAGGGGTTGGGTGCGCCTCCCGGCGCCTCCGGCCTGGCCCTGGACGCTTACCGCGCCAGCGCCGCGCTGGAGATCTGGCTCCCCCTCTACCCGACGCTCGCCGCGGCGCTCGGCGTCACCTTGGCGCTCAGCGCGTGGAACTGGGACCACCAGTTGAAGCACGTCCACGCTCTCTCGCTTCCCATCCCCCGCTGGCAGTACGTGCTCCGCAAGATGGCGGCCGGCGCGGCGCTGGCCCTCGTCCCCGCCCTGGCACTCTGGGCGGGCGCCCTCCTCGCCACGGCCTCCGTATCCCTCCCGGAGGGACTGCACGCGTATCCGACCCAGCTAGCGCTACGCTTCCTCCTGGCCACCCTGGTGGCCTACGCGCTCCTCTTCGCGCTGGCCGCGGGCACGGTGCGGACCACCACCGTCGTGGTCCTGGGCCTCACGGTCTTCGTCATCCTTGTCGGCCTCCTGGCCGCGCCCCTCGCCACCCTCTTCCCCACGCTGGACCGGGTGAACCTGGCGCAGTGGCTGATGGAGTCGCTGGTGGAGGCGCCCGGACCCCTGGAGGTGTTCACCGGCACGTGGAGCCTCATCGATGTCTAGGGCCCGACGCGGCGCTGTCGCCGCCGGCTTGTGCCTGGCCGCCGCGCTCCTCGCCGCCGCCTCGCCCCTCGCCGCGCGCCAGCAGTCGGCGGCGGAGCGGGCGCTCGTCCAGCACCTGGACACGCTCCTCCCCATCCTGAGAGAAGCGCGCCTCCAGGCGGATCGCGCCGCCGCGGCGCGGGAGCTCCTTCTCCGGGCCCGACCCACCGAGACCCAGGACACGCTGGCCATCGGCCTCCTGCGGGTGGTCACCTTCCCCGACCAGGCGCACCTGGCTCGCTCGGTGGTCGGAGGG
Source organism: Gemmatimonadales bacterium (assembly GCA_041309665.1). Classification (GTDB taxonomy): domain Bacteria; phylum Gemmatimonadota; class Gemmatimonadetes; order Longimicrobiales; family Gaopeijiaceae; genus SZUA-318. The sequence continues at coordinate 9,045 of JBFYZE010000291.1, forward strand.
GCGTGGGACGGGCTCTCGGGGATGGTCACCGAGAGCCGCTACCTCCGCGAGTTCACGTTCACCTTCCACTGGTCGTCCCGGAAGCGGACCGTGGTCGTGGACAGGCCCTACCGGAGCATCGAAGCCCCGGTGTGGGCCCCGCCGGGCATCATCGAGGGGAACGCCCGCGAAGCCATCGGAGCCATCCTCTTCATGGAGATGCAGCGCACCCGCCTTCTCCAGTGGGTGCGGGGGAGCATCCGCGCGCCCCTCCACCCGGAGCGCGTCTACCGGGAGCTCGCCACCGTCCCCTCCCACGCCAACCGCGCCTGCATGGCGGGGGACCTGGATGCGTGCTGGACCGCCCTGGGGCCCGGGGCCGATTCGACCCGGCTCCCCCGGTGGTACTCCCCCGAGGAGATGCCGCTGCGGGTGGCGAGCATCGGGCCGGGGCGGTGGTGGCCCGCCCCGATCCTCGCGGCGCGCCTGAAGTGCTTGGAGCGGGGCTCCCCCGGATCCCAGCCGGCCTGCGCACGCTTCCTCGCCGCGGTGGCGCCCGAGATCGCTGCGCCCCTGGGCATGGAGGCCCGGCGCCTTCTCCTCTGGGTGGCGCTCGAGGCGGGAGGACCCGGCTCCTTCGACCGCCTGGTGGCCGACCCAGGCATGCCGACCGCCGACGCGCTGCTGGCTGCCAGCGGCCTATCCGCCGAGGAGCTGACCTCGCGCTGGCGCGAGCAGGTGCTCGCCGCCCGGCCCGATACGTACTCGGGGCTCGGCGCCAGCGCGGGCCTGGCCCTCTTCTGGTTCCTCGTCTTCGGAGCCCTGGCGCTCAGGAGCACGCGATGGCGCCCGGCATGATACGCTGGTTCGGCGCCGCCTTGGCTGCGTTCACTGCCGTCGCGGTGGCCACGCTTCCACCCGCGTCCCCCACGCCCCGCGGCGAGCTGCCCACTCCTCTCCAGGAGGTGGTGCGATACCGGGCGCTCCAGGTCGACGTCCTCGGGAGCCGCGAGTTGCTGCGCCGCCTCCGCCTGGCCGACACGCTCTCGGCTCTCGCTGCCGCCCGGGTGGGAGAGGGCGTCGCCGTGGCCGTGATGGGAAACAGGGTGAGCGACGGCGCCCGCGAGCGGTTCCGGCAGAGCGTGACCCGGGAGGCCGCCGCCATCCCCGCCCGGAGAAGCGACGTGGCCCTCGGCGTGTTCGTGGTGCCCGGCTCCCTGGGCGACCACCTCGCGGACACGGAATTCCCGGCGCTCGGCTCCCCGTGGCCCGAGTACTTCATGGGCGAAGCGGGAGGTGTCACCCACTGCTGGGCGGTCAAGGCGGTGCGTGGGGAGTTTCGTGATGCGAACCTGACGCAGGGCGGGTGGGGGCCCTTCGGCCTGCAGGACGGAACCAACACGCTGGGGCCCTGCTATTGGGTCGCGGTGCTGGGCGCCCCCAGCGCCGCCACCGCGCGCTGGCTCAGGGCCGGGGCGTACGCCTTCGCCCAGGAGTCTCCCGAAAGAGGGATCGAGCCCCCCTACCGGGCGCTCCAGCGCCGCAGGGGGCTTTTCGGGCTCTCGTACCTCTGGTTCCTCGGCGGTCGCACGACGCTGGTCGTGGACGGATGCCTGGCTGCGCGCCCCGAGTGGTGCGAGCAGCTCTTCGATTTCGCCTTCGCGCGGACGAGTGCCCGCGCCGCCCGGTCGAGCTCCGCCCCTTCCGGGACCGAGGCGCCCGGGGCGGACTGGTATCTCGGACGCCCCGTCACCATCAGCGTGGGCTTCTGGGACTCGCACTGGCTCTTCGCCGACCTCCAGGAGGAGTTCGGCACCGAGCGGTTGCGCGCGTTCTGGACCGCCGACGCCGAGCCCGCTACGGCGTTCCGCGACGCCTTCGGCGTGGAGGCCGGCACGTGGCTGGCGGCGTGGGTGCGTCGCACGGCGGGGGACGTGCCTCCCGGCCCCCGGCCCACCGCGTCCGCGCTCCTCGGGGCCATCGCCGTGCTCGCGCTG
>JBFYZE010000292.1:0-3517 GCA_041309665.1 Gemmatimonadales bacterium
CGTCGTGCTGCTCCATCTGCTCCGCTTCACGCCGGGCTTGCCGGGGCTCCGCCTCGAAGCGGTGCATGTGGACCACGCCATGCGCTCCGACTCCGCCGCCGACGCGCGCTGGGTGGAAGGGCTGTGCCGCGCCTGGGGCGTTCCCTTGCGGCTGGTCCGCCTGGATCCCGCTCCCCGCGACGAGGCCGAGGCCCGGCACCGCCGCTACGGGGCTCTGGAGGAGGTGCGCCGTGGGGTGGGCGCCCGCCTCGTGCTCACCGCGCACCACGCCGACGACCAGGCCGAGACGGTGCTCTTCAGGGCGCTCCGGGGGACGGGGATCGCCGGGCTCCGGGGGATCCGGGAGCGGCGCGCTCCGCGGGTGTGGCGCCCCCTCCTCCCCTTCACCCGGGACGAGCTGCGCTCGTACGCGGCGCACCACGGCCTCTCCTGGCGCGAGGACGCCACGAACCGCCACCCGCTCCCCCGCAACGTCCTGCGGGCCACCGTGCTGCCCGAGCTGGAGGCTTCGGTGGCGCCGGGGGCCCGCCGCGCCCTGGCCGGGCTGGCCCGGCGGGCCGCATGGGACGAGGCGGCCTGGAGGAGCCTGGAGCCGGAGCTCCTGGCGGCGGCGGGGGCGCGGGAGGAGGAGGGGGGCTTCTCGCTGGACCGGGCCACCCTCACGGCGCGCCACCCCGCGGTGCGGGCCCGGATCCTCCGGGCGCTGGCCAGGCGGCTCGGCGTGGCGCCGGGCGAGGCCGGAACCAGGCAGGCGGTGGAGTTTACAAGGTCGGGCGCCAGCGGGGGCTCGGTCCGGCTGGGGGGCGGCCTCGTGCTCCGCATCGAGCTCGACCGGCTCCACCTGGTGCGCGACGCGAGTCCGCCTCCGGACGTGGAGGTGGTCGTGGAAGGGCCCGGCGCCGGCTCGGCGCGGGCCAGGGTGGGGGGGGCGCGCTGGGAGGTGCGCTGGCGCACCGGCGTGCTGGAGGGCGTGGGGGAGAGCGTCTCGCTCCCCCTCGGTGACCTCCGCTTCCCGCTCGTGGTGCGGGGGTGGCGGCCTGGGGACCGGGTCCGGCTCGGCTACGGGTCGAAGAAGCTCAAGAAGCTGTTCCTGGAGGCCAGGGTCCCTCCGGGGGAACGGCACCGCATCCCGGTGGTGGCCGACGCCGCCGGCCGGGTGCATTGGGTGCCAGGGGTAGCCCGCGCCGCGGGCGCCCATCCTGAACGCGACCAGGACGTTCTGACCATCGGGATCATGCATGCCCCACCTGACTGAGAACAGCCAGCTCGGAGGCCAGGCCATCCGGCGCGTCGTCTACTCCGCCGAGGCCATCCAGGCCCGGGTGCGGGAGCTGGCCGGGGACATCTCCCGGAGCTTCACCGCCGCCGACCGGCTCCTCCTGGTGGGCACCCTGAAGGGCTCGTTCGTCTTCCTCGCCGACCTGGTGCGGGCCATCGACCTCCCCCTGCACGTGGACTTCGTCCTGGCCTCCTCCTACGGCGCCGGCAAGGTCTCCACCGGCGAGGTACGCCTCCTGTACGATCCGTCCGCGGAGCTGAAGGGGCGGGCGGTGATCCTCGTCGAGGACATCGTGGACTCGGGGGCGACGCTGAACCGCCTCATCCCCCGCCTCGAGGCCCGCGAGCCGACGAGCCTGGAGGTGTGCACCCTGCTGCACAAGCACCTCGCGCCCGTTGACCGGGAGCCCCGCTGGGTGGGGTTCGACGCGCCCGACGAGTTCCTCGTGGGGTACGGCCTCGACTACGCAGAGGACTTCCGACATCTGCCCTACATAGCGAGCCTTTAGGGAGCGCCCTGCGGCTCCGCCCGAGATCGGACATGCCAGAAAACAAGCCTCTCCGCCCCGATGACGATTCCCGCTGGTCGCGGCTCTCCAAGACCGCGGCCTTCTGGATCCTCATGGTCCTCATGTTCGTGGTGGCCCTCCAGATGGTCCGGGGCCCCGCCGAGGCGGCCGCGACCTTCAACTACTCCGAGTTCCTGGGCCAGCTGGAGTCGGGGAACATCCACAAGGTCGTCTTCAAGGGCGAGACCACCATCGAAGGCGAGCTCCGCGCCCCGGTGCAGGAGGAGGGGCAGGACCTCATCAAGTTCACGATGACCCTTCCCCCGGGGGCCGAGGTGGGGCTGGCCCAGCGCCTCCGGGAGGCCGACGTCATCATCGAGGCGGAGGCTTCGCAGCCGGGGTGGGGGACCTACCTGCTGGGGGCCCTTCCCTGGCTCCTCTTCATCGCGTTCTGGCTCTGGATCTTCCGGACCATGCAGGGTGGAGGGAACAAGGCGTTCCAGTTCGGGCGCTCCAAGGCCAAGCTCATCAGCCCCGACACGCCCAAGGTCACGTTCGCCGACGTGGCCGGCGCCGATGAGGCCAAGGAGGAACTCCAGGAGATCATCGAGTTCCTCAAGGACCCGGCCCGGTTCTCCCGCCTGGGAGGGCGCCTTCCCAAGGGCGTGCTCCTGGTGGGCCCCCCAGGCACCGGCAAGACGCTCCTGGCCCGGGCCGTGGCCGGCGAGGCGGCGCGCCCCTTCTTCCAGATGTCGGGCTCGGACTTCGTCGAGATGTTCGTCGGCGTGGGCGCGTCGCGGGTGCGCGACCTGTTCGAGCAGGGGAAGGCGCATGCGCCCTGCATCATCTTCGTGGACGAGATCGACGCGGTGGGGCGCCACCGGGGCGCGGGCCTGGGCGGCGGCCACGACGAGCGCGAGCAGACGCTCAACGCGCTCCTCGTGGAGATGGACGGCTTCGAGTCCAACGAGGGCGTCATCCTCCTCGCCGCCACCAACCGCCCCGACGTGCTGGACCCGGCGCTCCTCCGCCCCGGCCGCTTCGACCGCCAGGTGGTGGTCGACGCCCCCGACGTGCGGGGGAGGGAGGGCATCCTGCGGGTCCACGCCAAGAAGCTCCCGCTCTCGGACGACGTGGTGCTCAGCGTCATCGCACGAGGGACCCCGGGCATGAGCGGCGCCGACCTGGCCAACGTGTGCAACGAGGCCGCCCTGCTGGCGGCGCGCCGGGGCGCAGACAAGGTGAACATGGCCGACTTCGAGAAGGCCAAGGACAAGGTCATGCTCGGCACCGAGCGCAAGAGCCTCGTCCTCACCGACCGGGAGCGCAGGCTCACGGCGTACCACGAGGCCGGGCACGCGGTGCTGGGGCTCCGCATCCCCGGGCTGGACCCGGTGCACAAAGTGACCATCGTCCCCCGGGGGAGGGCTCTGGGGATCACCGCCAGCCTTCCGCTGGAGGACCGGCACTCGTACACGAAGGACTGGCTCGAGGGACAGCTCGCCATGCTCTTCGGCGGACGGGTGGCCGAGGAGATCACCTTCGGCCCGGAGGACGTCACCACGGGCGCCGGCAACGACATCGAGCGGGCCACGGCCATGGCCCGGCGCATGGTCACGCAGTTCGGCATGAGCAACGGCATCGGGCTGGTGGCCATCGGCGACGCGGAGCACGAGGTGTTCCTCGGCCGTGAGATCGGCCAGCGCCGGCAGGTGTCCGAGCACACGGCC
>JBFYZE010000293.1:0-15524 GCA_041309665.1 Gemmatimonadales bacterium
GGCCTACCGGGGGGCGCTGGCCAGGGCGCGCGGAGCGTTCGGAGGTGGGGATCTCTTCGCCGTGGTGGCGCCGCTCCGCGACGCCCTCGGGGAGTTGGAGGCCGCGGGGGCGGCGGCAGGCCCCGGAGCGGACACCGAGTGGAAGGCGGTGCTTGCGGCCAAGACGGAGCTGGCCCGGCGCGCGCTCCTGGCGGCCGCCGGCGTGACGCTGGACGTGCGCGCGGCCGACGACCAGGTGACCCCTGGGCAGACCGTGCAGGTCACGGCGTACGCCTGGAACGGAGGCCCCCTGACCCTCGGGGGCGCCCAGGCCGTCCTGGCGCTCCCCGGGGGGTGGACGGCCCGGGAGGTGCGCTCCGAGGGGCTGGGCCCCGACCGGGCCCTGGCGCCCGGGACCATGGCCACCTGGGTCTTCGAGGTGGCGATTCCCGCGGGTGCCGCGCTCTCGCGTCTGTATCACCTGCGCCAGCCCCGGGACGGCGCCTGGTACCGGTGGCCTGACGAACCAGCGCTCTGGGCGCGGCCCCGGGACCCGGCGGCGGTGACGGGGCGCTTCGCGTTCTCCGTGCCGGCGACAGGAGATGGCGGCGCCACGGGGGGCGTCGTCGCCGGGGGCGTCGTCGCGGCGGGAGGGGCCGTGCCATGGGGCTACGTGGGAGTGAACCCGGCCCGGGGGGAGTACCGCGAGCCCGTGCTGGTCGTCCCCGCCGTGTCGGCGGCCGTCACGCCGAAGGCGATGGTCTGGCCGCAGGAGCGCTCCGAGCCCCGCACCCTCGGCGTCGAGGTGAGGAGCCATGTGAAGGACGGGAGCCGTGGGACGGTGCGTCTCGTGGCTCCGGCGGGTTGGACGGTCACCCCCGGGGAGGTCGCCTTCGAGGTTCCGACGGAGGGAGGCGCACGCTCGTACGCATTCGAGGTGAGCCCGGCCGGTGTGCTCACGCCGGGAGAGGCCGCCTTCCGGGCCGAGGTGACCACGGCGGGCGGCGAGCGCTACGGAGAGGGCTTCACCCTGGTCGACTACGAGCACATCGAGCGCGCCGCCCTCTTCGCCCCGGCCGAGTCGAGGGTCACGGTGGTCCCGGTGCGCGTCGCCCAGGGCCTGCGCGTCGGGTACATCATGGGCACCGGGGACGACGGGCCGGAGGCGATCCGGCAGCTCGGCGCCGCCGTGACGCTCCTTGGCGACGCCCAGGTCCGCGCAGGCGATTTCGAGCCCTACGACGTGGTGGTGGTGGGCGTGCGCGCCTACGAGACCCGGGAGGACCTGCGGGCGGCCAACGGCCAGCTTCTGGACTTCGCCCGGAGCGGGGGGACGGTGCTGGTGCAGTACAACCAGTACGATTTCCCCCGGGGCGGCTACACGCCGTACCCGGTGGAGATGGCCAGGCCGGCCCAGCGGGTGGCGGAGGAGGACGCGGAGGTGAAGGTCCTCCACCGCGAGGCTCCGGTCTTCACCACGCCCAACCGCATCGGGCCCGGAGACTTCGAGGGGTGGGTGCAGGAGCGGGGGCTGTACTTCCTGAGCACCTGGGACGCGGCCTACACGCCCCTCCTGGAGATGCACGACCAGGGTGAGGAGCCCACGCAGGGGTCGCTCCTCGTGGCTCCCGTGGGCCAGGGGCTCTACGTCTACGCCGCGCTCTCGTTCTTCCGGCAGTGGGGGTCCGGAGTCCCCGGGGCGTATCGGCTGTGGGCAAACCTGCTCTCCCTCACCGGAGATTCGTGGAGGGCGTTCCGGCCCGCCGGCGACTGACGATTCAGCAGGCTAGCCGCGCGCGGGGAGCACCCGGCTGAGCGTCATGCCCACGGCCAACACCGTGAGCGCGCCCACCACGTTGTGCCACAGGAAGGAGACCTGGGGCGCGCCGAAGGTCACGGCGGCCACGGCGCCCATCCCCGCCAGGAGCCCGAAGAACGCCCCCACCGCTCGGGCCCGCGGGAGCATGGCCAGCAGGAAGACGCCCAGGATCGAGCCGTAGAAGAACGACCCGAAGCGGTTCACCACTTCGATGAGGGAGCCGAGCGTGGCTGCGTACGTGGCCACCACGCAGGCAAAGACCCCCCACGCGCCGGTGGCCCACTTCGACACCGACAGGAAGTGGGCGTCCGAAGCCTCGGGCTTCACCCAGCGGCGGTAGAAGTCGATGACCGTGGCGGTGGAGAGGGAGTTCAGCTCGGCTGCGATGCTCGACATGGCCGCAGCCATCACCCCGGCGATGAAGAGCCCGGCCAGGCCGATGGGGAGGTGGTCGAGGACGAAGCGCGGGATGATGTAGTTCACGTCCCGGGGCTGCTCCCCCGTGACCTCGCCGGCCAGCGCCAGCGCATCCTCGCGCACGGCGCCCACGGCGGCCTCCCGGGCCAGGAACACGTCCATGGCGGCGCGTCCGACGTCGCCCTCCGTGCCGACCACGGCCAGCGCGGCCGCCTCGCGCTCGGTGAACGCCTGCTGGAAGCGGGACTCCAGGGCGTCGTACTCAGCGGGCCGCTCGGCTCGCACCTCGGCCTCGTGCGCCGGGTTGTACAGGAGCGGCGGTGCCTGGAACTGGTAGAAGACGAACACCAGGATCCCGACGATCAGCACAAGCCCCTGGAGGGGGATCTTCCAGTAGGCGCTCATGAGCAGCGAGCTGCGCGCCTCGTCCACCGACCTGGCCGTGAGGTACCGCTGCACCTGGCTCTGATCCGTGCCGAAGTACGACAGCATGAGGAAGGTCCCGCCCAGGAGCCCCGACCAGAACGTGTAGGTCTCCTTCAGCGTGAAGGAGAAGTCGAACGCGTCGAGGCGGCCGGTGGCGCCGGCGATGCGGAACGCGTCGTCGGGACTGACGGGCATCTTCACGAGAAGCACAACCACCATCGCCGCGAGCGCGAAGACGATGAGCACCATCTGCTTCACGTCGGCCCACGTCACCGCCTGGACGCCGCCCACCATGGTGTAGACCACCGTGGGGATCCCGATGAGCGCCACCGACAACGCCACATCCCACCCGAACACCGCCGAGAAGACCACCGCCGGGGCGGAGATGATGGCTCCGCACGACATCCCCCGGGACAGGAGGAAGAGGAAGCTGGTGAGGGAGCGCGTCTTGGCGTCGAAGCGGCGCTCCAGGTACTCGTAGGCGGTGAAGACCTTCGCCCCGTGGAGGAACGGGACCAGCGTCACCCCCAGGATCACCATGGCCAGGGGGAGCCCGAAGTAGAACTGCACGAAGCGGATGCCGTCCGTGGCGCCCTGACCGGTGGTGCCGATCATGGTCACCGCCGAGAGCTGGGTCGCCATCACCGAGAGCCCCACCGCCCACCATGGGAGGCTCCGGTTGGCGAGGAAGTACCCCTCGATCTCCTTGGTGCCCTTGGAGCGGCGGACGCCGTCCACCACGACGTACGCCAGGTAGCCGACGACGATGAGCCAGTTGACCGGGTGCACGCCGCTACCCGCCGTACCGGGCCTGGAGGATCCAGAGGAGGATCAGGGACACGATCTGGACCGCCATCACCCGGAAGAGTGTGGTGCGGAACCGGGGTGTGGTGTGGCCCGACCGGGGCTCGGGGGGCGTCATCAGGGAATCCCTCCGCGGCGCGGGGAAGGGGGCGGAGCCGGCATGGGGGCCGCTTCCGGGGGGCAGGGCCCCAGTGTCGATGCTGGCGCTCCCGAGCGCAAGCTCGAAACATCTGGCGCGGCTGTCACGTAATGGGGAATGGATCGTTAGTGGATGGCGGTATTCAACGGCTGGGTCCGAGGTGGGGACGGGAGGATGGAGATGGTGCCGGTGAGGGGGAGGCCCTTGGGGCCGCTGGGATGGCTGATCACGCTTCTGTTGGAGGCCGTGGTCAGGGATATGGCGGAGTCGGAGCCCGAGCGGCAGGACAGGATGCTGCGGGCCCGCGGTCAGGGATCGCTCCGCCGCGCCGAGGAAGGCCTCGTCGACGATCCAATGATGGAGAGGAAGGTCGCATGAGAGGTGGGAGAAGGCTGCTGGGCCTGGCTGTGCCGGTCCTGATCGCGCTGGGTTGCAGCGAGTCCACGGCCCCGGCCTCGGACAGACAGGACACGCTCATCACCGCGGCGCAGGAGATGACGCTCCGGGTGGGCGAGGAGAAAGCGGTCCCGAACAGCGTGGTCCGCCTCGCGTTCGGGCTTGTGGTCGAGGACTCGCGCTGCCCCAGCGACGCCGTGTGCGTCTGGCAGGGGAACGCGATCGTCGAGCTTGGGATCCGGGCCGGCATGGGCCCGACCCAACCGATCCGCATCAACACCACCCTGGAGCCCCGCTCCACCGTGTGGAACGGGATCCGCGTCTCCCTCCTGGCGCTGCAGCCCGCTCCGCGAGCCGCCGAGCCCACCAAGCCGGACGCCTACCAGGTGAAGGTCAGGCTCGAGCCGGCCAGCTGACCCGAGCGCCGGGGCGGGAGCGCCACGCGCACCCCGCCCGACCTCATCGGGCTCAACCCCAGAAGAGCAGCATCTCCTCGACGCGCACGTCGGTCTTCTCCAGGGGGATGTCCACGGCCGTGATGGAGGCGGCGGCCTTCTCCCACTTGGCCCACCCGGCCTGCAGCTCGGCCGCAAGCTCGTCCTCCAGGGACCGGATGGCCTCCTCGTGGTCCTCCATCGTCTCCGACGCGCTCTGGAGCCGCTCCTGGGTGCGCATTGTCTGGGAGCGCCGTGAGGCCGCGCCCGAGAGGCTCCGCATGCGCCGGCGCCCGCCCAGGAAGAGGGAGAGGATGTCGCCGGCGCCGGCCACCACCTCCTGCTGGCGGCGGGTCCCCACGTCCGTCTGCAGCTCCCGCACCCTCCGCTCCGCCTGGGCCTTGCGGTCACGGGCGGCATCGAGCCGCTTCTCGCAGCGGTCCCGCAGCTTGGCCGCTTCGCCGTCGGCGGCGTCCTCCGCCGCCTCCAGGCACCGCTTCCGGAAGTCGTCCTCGCTCTCTCCCACCCGTGAGAAGAGCTTCAGCGCGTCGTTGCGCCAGAGGGTGAGGGTGCGGGACCGGAAGAGGTGGTCCTCCATCTCCTTGCGGAGTCTGCGGAAGAGCTCCGCCTTCCCCAGCGGCGCGTCCGGCATGGCGTAGAGGACAGTCGCCGGCGGAGCATCCCGGAAGTCGCGGTCGTGGTAATCCACGCTCACGGCATCCTCGGGGCGGGGATGGGCGCCCACGGGGTAGAGCACCGACTCCCACTCCTCCTCGTGGCGGAGCCCCGCACGCTCGTCGTCGAAGAGGAGGCGCACGCGGAGGGCGATCCCTGCCTGAAGCGGACCGCCGGCGTCGGCGCCGAGCGCCCTGGCCCAGGGAGCGGCGCCGTCCAGCCATCTCACCGGAACGTCCGCGGCCACGCGGGGGGCCACCGGGCTCCCTTCGGAGGAGGAGGCGGCCTCGAGGACGGGTGTCCGGCCGGCGGCGGATCGGGGGGCGGCATCAGGTGCCGCCGGCGCCCCCTCCTCCGCGCTCGACGCCCGCAGACGCACGATCTCGGGCCGGGTGAGGGGGCCCCGGAGGTACGACATGGCCCAGCGCGTCGTGAACAGACGGGGCACGTCGGAGGAGGCGGACTCGAGGACGAACTCGCGCTTTCCCAGCTCCCCGAGGCGCGCGTCCCACGCCGCCACGTCCACATCTCCCGAGGCCGAGCGCAGCGCCTCCACGATGCGGGCCTTGTCCCGCTCGGTCTGGAGGCGCCCCACCATCCAGGTGCCCGCGTTGGACATGAGCTTGTAGTCCATGTCCACCGGGTTCTGCGTGGCCACCACCAACCCCACGCCGTGGGCGCGGGCCTGCTTGAACAGCGTCAGCAGGGGGCGCTTGGACGGGGGCTCGGCGGTGGGCGGAGCGAAGCCGAAGAGCTCGTCCACGTACACCAGGGCACGGAGGTCGCTGGTGCCTGCCTGGCGGCGCATCCACGTCACCACCTTCGACAGGAGGAGCGTCACGACGAACTGTCGTTCCGTGTCCGAGAGGTGCGCCATGTGGACGATGGTGGCCCGGGGCCGGCCGTCGGGCGCCCGCAGCAGGGTGTCCACGTCGGCCGGGTCGCCCTGGAGCCACTCGGCGAAGGACGGCGACGCCAGCAGGCCGTTGAGGCGCATCGCCAGCGCCATGCGGTCCTTGGCCGGGAAGAACGCGTCCAGCTCGAACACTCCCAGGCGCCGCATGGGGGGCTCCTGGATCTGGCCGAGGAGGGCGGCCAGGTCCAGGCTGCGTCCGTCCCGCCACGCGTGCTCCACGAGGTTGGCGAGGAGGATGTGCTCGCGGCTGGTGAGCGGGTCCGCCTCCAGTCCCGCCAGCACCAGCAGGCCGGACACCAGCCCCTCGATCTCCTCTCGGAGCGCCTCCCCCTGCTCCTCCCAGGAGCCCTCAGGGGCCGACAGGTCGCCGAGAACGTTGAGGGGCACTCCGGTGGTGGACCCGGGGGTGACGATGCGCACGTCCACGCCGCTGCGGAAGCCGCGCACGTCTTCGCCGGTCAGCCCGGCGCCAGCGAGACCCTTCCTCCACGCCTCGGCCGTGCGGTCGGCGAGCTGGCCCGTGGAGAGCCCTTCCCGCGCAGCCTGACTCGCGTCTACCCAGGGCTCGAAATCGGCGGGGGCCAGGTCGGGGAAGGTGAGCGCCAGGTTTCCCATGTCCCCCTTCGGATCGAGGATGAGCGCAGGCACGCCGGCGCGCAGCACCTCCTCCAGGAGCACGATCCCCAGGCCCGTCTTCCCCGATCCCGTCATCCCCACGATGACGCCGTGGGTGGTGAGCTGGTGGGAGGGGATCCCCAACCGCTCTTCCGTGGGCTTCCGGGTCGAGAGGTCCAGCGCCTGCCCGATGTGAAGCGCCTTCGCATCCATGGTCACGCGCCCGTTCGCCTCGGCGTGCAGAAGCCTCCGGCCGCAGTGCACCCCGGCTCCCGCAGCGTCTTCTCGAACAGCTCGAAGATCCTCCGGTACTCGTCGCTCCACGACGTGGGCTCCACGAACCCGTGGTCCTCCACCGGGTAGGGAGCGAACTCCCAACTCTCCTTGCCCAGCTCGATCAGGCGCTGCGCCAGCCGCACCACGTCCGAGAAGTGCACGTTCGTGTCCACCATCCCGTGCAGGATGAGGAGATGCTGGTCGGGCCGGAGGTTCTCGGCGAAGTAGATGGGCGAGGACTTCTCGTACGCCTCCGCGTCGCCCTGGGGGAGGTTGAGGATGTCGCTGGTGTAGCCGTGGTTGTAGTGGGCCCAGTCCGTCACCGAGCGGAGCGCCGCCCCCGACTTGAACGTCTCTCCGGCGGTGAACAGACCCATCAGTGTGATGAAGCCGCCGTAGGAGCCGCCGTAGAGGCCGATGCGGCGCGTATCCACGCCTTCGTGCTCCACGAGGTACCGCGCGCCGTCGACCTGGTCGCTCAGGTCCTTGCCGCCCATCCAGCGGTAGATGGCGGTGCGCCAGTCGCGGCCGTACCCCGCCGAGCCGCGGTAGTCCACGTCCAGCACGGTGTAGCCGGCGGCAGCGAGGAGGTGGTGGAACATGTACTCCCGCGAATACGACGACCAGTAGTTGTGCACGTTGTGCAGATACCCTGCGCCGTGGACGAAGACCACCGCGCCGCCGTTGGCGGACGCGCCCATGTCCCGGGGCCGGTAGATGCGCGCGGGCACCAGGGTGCCGTCCTGGGCGCGGAAGCGGACGATCTCGGGCTCGAGCCACGGGAACGACAACCAGCCGGCGGTGGGCGTGGTCGTCACCGGGATCATGTCGCCGGGACGGCGCGCGTCGGCGAGGAAGAGCTCCGGGGGGCGATCCGACACGTCGTGGAGGAAGGCGACGCGGCGCCCATCGGGGGAGAGTGCGGCCTCGTAGCGCCCGCTCCCCTGGGTGAGCGGCCTCCGGTTCGATCCGTCGAAGTCCATCCACGCCGCGTGCTGGTCGAAGGGCGATCCTTCATTCGTGGTGAGGAGGAAGCGGGTGCGGTCTTCCGGCACGGTGACGTCCAGGACCTCCCATTCGCCGCTGGTGAGCGCCTTCTTCCCCGTGGCGTCGGCTCCCACGGTGTACAGGTGCGCGTATCCCGACGCCTCGCTCACGTACCACACCGTCGAGGTGCCGGGGAGGAACCCGACGCAGGAGGCGAAGCAGGGCCCTCCCACCCACGCGTCGTCGTGGAGGTGGTCCAGCAGAGTGCGTGTGCCCTCCGGGGCGGACACGGACCAGAGCCAGCGGTCCTTGTTGTCGTAGGAGACGGCGAAGACGAAAGCGCGGTCGCCGGAGTCGTTCCACCCCACGGCGAAGACGGAGGGCTTCTCCTTGGGCGCGTACCCCTCCGGGGCCACATCCAGCCAGGTGACGCCGCCCGTGGCGGTGGCGAGGAGCCCGACACGGGACTCGCCCGGCGTGTCGCCCACCTTCGTGCGGCTGTTGATGTCCCGGGTGTATCCGTCGGCGGTGATCCAGTCGGGGACGACGGTGCTCTTCGCGCCCTGGGCCTGCTTGCTCGCGCGCACGAGGGCGAAGCGTCCGTCCCGGGTCGGGTCCAGGGACACCACCCGCTCCTCCTTGTCGATGTACACGGTCTTGGGCTCGAGCGAGTCCGCAGCCGCCTGGCGGGCCTTGCGGGCGTCCTCGCGGGCCTTCTCCCTGCGGATGTGCTCGAAGAGCTCCAGCTGCTGCTCCTGGAGGAACTTGCGCTGCCCTTCGGCGGCCGGCGGGTCCTTCGGCTCGGGCCCGGCGACGATGCGGGTGAGCTGCTCCAGCGCTCCCGTGGACAGTGTCATCCGGTACAGGTCGCTGCCGCGGCGAAAGAGCACCGCCGCTCCATCGGCGCTGAACAGGGGAGAGCCCTCCACTTCCTCCGTGTGGGTGAGGCGCCTGGTCTCCAGGGTGCGGCGGTCCACGAGGTACAGGTCGCCCTCCACGGAGGTGACCCGCTGGCGGCGGTCCGGGGACAGGTCGCCGTCCGAGATGAGCGGGGCGACCGAGCGGGCTGCGGCGTCGTCCATCTTCTCCGGCGTGCCGCCCTGGGCAGGCACGCGGTACAGGGCAGTCTCCGCGTCCCACGCGCTCCCTCCCGGGAGCCAGCGGAAGTACACCCAGCGCCCGTCGTCGGACCAGCGCACGGACGTCGGGGACGACCCGAGGTGCTCCGGCCCCCGCATGACGTTGCGGATGGAGAGCTCGAAGGACTGCCCGCGGGCCGGCTCGGGGACCCAGGACGCGGTGCTCTGGGCGGCGAGGGACGGGGCCGAGAGGGCGAAAGCGCCGAGGACGGCGGCCGTGAGGAGCGAGGGGAGCGTGTGGGGGGCGGGACGCATCGGCACAGCCTCCGGAGAGGGCGGTGGAAGCGGAACGAAGGAACGAAAGGGCCGCAGGCGCATCAACGCCTGCGGCCCGTTACGGTGCGGCGGACGCACGCGCGCGGTCAATCCCCGAGGCAGATCCCGAGGCTGCGCGCAGTGGCGATCACGTCCGAGTCCACAGGGACGCTCTTGATCCTGGCGATGGCCTGGCCGAGGGGCACGGCCTGGATCCGGGTGCTCTCCAGCGCCACCATGCAGCCGAAGGCGGCGTCGTTGATGAGCCGTACCGCGGCGGCGCCGAAGCGGAGCGACAGGAGCCGGTCGTAGGCGTTGGGTCCTCCGCCCCGCTGCAGGTGTCCCAGGACCAGCGAGCGTGTCTCGCGTCCGGTGCGCTTGTTGATCTCGATCCCCACCTCCTCGGCCACGCCCCCGAGGCGGATCTGCCCACCGTCCTTCCGCTTGAAGTGGGGGTCGCCGCCCTTGGGGTAGGCGCCCTCGGCCACCACTACCATGGCGAAGCCGCGGCGGCCCTGGTTGTAGCGGGACTCGATCTTCTCGCAGACCTTGTCCATGTCGTAGGGGATCTCGGGGATGAGGATCACGTCGGCGGTCCCCGCGACGCCGGCCTCCAGCGCGATCCAACCCGCCGTCCGCCCCATGAGCTCGATGACCATCACCCGGGCGTGCGCCTGGGCCGTGGAGTGGAGCTTGTCGATGGCGTCGGTGGCGGTCTCCACCGCGGTCTGGAAGCCGAAGGTCAGCTCCGTGGCCGCCAGGTCGTTGTCGATGGTCTTGGGCACCCCCACCACCCGGAGCCCGGCCTTGAAGAGCTGGTGCGCGATGGTGAGGGAGCCATCCCCACCGATGGCCACCACGGCGTCGATGCCGTGAGCGTGGATGGCGTCGATGACCGCCTTGGTGCGGTCCTCGTACGTCACCGAGCCGTCGGGCTGTGTGACGGGCCACCTGAGCGGGTTGCCCCGGTTGGTGGTCCCGAGGATGGTGCCGCCCAGGTGGGTGATCCCGCGCACCGAGGCGCGGTCCAGGCGATAGACTCCCCCCTCCTCGAAGAGGCCGTCGTAGCTGCGGTCGATGCCGTAGGCTTCCCACCCCATCTCCTCGGCGGCGAGGACGACGGCGCGGATGACCGCGTTGAGGCCGGGCGCGTCGCCGCCCCCGGTGTTGATGGCGATGCGCCGGATTTCGGAGCTCATCCCGTCTTTCTCCCGAAGGGGCCGGCCCTCCAGGGGCCGCCCCGGTTTCACGGCCTCAGAATCCCCAGCGCACGGTTCCGCCGAACTCGGCGCCGGTGACCTGCCTCGACGCCCCCGTGGCGTCCTTCACCGCGCCGATGATGACCTGGGCCTTGGGGAAGAAGTCCCAGGAGCCGAACAGGCGCAGCGGGATGTCGCCGCCGGCCGACACCAGCCAGCCGGAGCCCTCGTCCGTTCCGCCCACCTCCTCCCGGGCTTGCAGCTTGAAGTCCACCTGGGGGCGGAAGGTCTTCGAGCCCAGTGCGACGGCGCCGATGACCCCCCCGGCGATGAGGTTCTGCGAGGGGGTGACGATGATCGTGTCGCCGGTGATGTCTCCCGCGTCGTTCACGAAGGGAAGGTTGAGGTCGCCGTGCTCCCGCCACAGGTCGGCGGCGTAGATCGTCCACACCCCGCCCCCCGCCCGGAACGCGTAGCTCACGTCGAAGCGGATGCGGTTTCCGGCCTGGAAGAGGTTGCGGCCGTCCGCCTGGTCCTGGGCGAACGTCATGAAGGTGGCGCCGGCGGTGAAGGTGTTGTTCCCGATGTTCCGGTCCAGACCGATGCGCACCCTGGCCTCGTTGCCCGGCTGATACCGGAGCTCGGCTTCGGAGCTGGGCTCGAACTCGCTGTTCACGGCGTACGCGCCGGCGATCCCGATCCCCCACCCGCCGGC
This sequence comes from Gemmatimonadales bacterium, assembly GCA_041309665.1. Classification (GTDB taxonomy): domain Bacteria; phylum Gemmatimonadota; class Gemmatimonadetes; order Longimicrobiales; family Gaopeijiaceae; genus SZUA-318. The sequence goes on from JBFYZE010000293.1 coordinate 11,192, forward strand.
ACGCATCGCCGTGGCCAGAGAGGAGGTGATCTGCGCGCCGGTGCCCCAGGTGGCCTCCCGGAAGCCAAGGAGATCCATGGCCAGCACCGAGGCCACCACCGCCTCCTCGCCGTCGTGCGTGGAGTTCCCGGTGGGGAGGGTGGCACCCACGCTCAGAAGCGCCCAGGGACTCGCCTGCCAGGACAGCTTGAGGCGCGTGTCCACGGGGCCCGAGAGCGTGTAGGCCACGTCGTCCCGCTCCACCTTCCCCTGCGCCCAGGCGGCGTACAGGTCGAAGGTGACAGAGTTGACGGGGAAGCGCACGGCCACGGGGAACATGAGGAGCTGGGCCGCGCTGGCGCCGAGGCCCTCCTCGAAGGTGTATCCCATGTACTCCGTGCCCACGCCGATGGACTGCTGGGCGGCTACGGGGGCCGCCAGGCCGGCGGAGAGCGCGAGGGCGATGGCCACGGGGGCCCGGAGTCGACGGCTCACTGGTCACCTCCGCCGGGCCGCTTGATCACGATGCGGATCTGGGCCTTGGCCGTTCTGGTCACGCTCTCCTGCCCCTGGGACTCCTGGACGGGATCGCGCTTCTCGGTGGTGGTGGCCCCCTGCTCCTTCCCGGCGGTCGTGGCGCCCCCCTTGTCCAGCGTGCCCGTCGTGGGGGTCGGGTTCACCCCCTCGGAGGCGCCGGACAGGGTTCCGCCGGTGGCCGGCGGCGTCGGCGCTCCCGTGGTGGCCACCTGCGAGGTGCTGGTCCCCGCCGCGTCGGTCATGTCCTCGGTCTCGCCGGTGGCGGCGGCGGCGGCACCGAAACCGGGATCGAGGGCCGTGGCCTGCTGGAAGGCGGCCAGGGCCGTCGCGAAGTCGCCCTGGTCCCGGGCCCGGAGCCCCTTTCCGTAGGCCAGGAAGGCCAGGATGTTCTCGGCCCGGTTGTCGCGGATCTGCTGCTCCTCGGCGGGGGTGAGTTGCACCCCGAGGACGTCGCGGAGCGTCCGGAAGACCAGGTCCTTCTCGATGTCGAAGAGGTTCTGCAGGACGTCCTCGGCGCTGAGCGTCCCGGCGGACGCGGAGCGGGGGATGTTCAGGACGTCGGTGTCCAGGCGGAGGCTCTCCCCGCCCAGGGTGGTGATGATCCCCTGGACGACGTGCTCCGCGCGGAGCATGCGTCCGGCGCGGGCTCCGGTGGCGGGCTCGGCGTACCCGGCCTCGCCGAGCGCCATCTCGTCCAGCAGGGTCTGGATCTGGGAGCGCTCCAGCACGGTGAGGGCATTGGAGACGGCGAAGTCGGTGATCATCATGTCCGACAACGCATAGATGAGGGGCTCCAGGTCCTCCCGGTCGGAGTTGAAGCCGAAGGGGAGCACGGCCAGGGAGCGCGGCGTGGGCGGCGCCCCGGAGAGCTGGGACTCCTGGGCCAGCGCCGCACGGGCCTGCTGCTTCAGGACATTCTGGCCGATGAGCTGGAGCCGCTTGCGGATCTGCTCCTCGATGGGACCCGTAGCGCCCGTTCCGAGGTATCTAGAATAGGCGTCGCGGGCGGCGGACCAGTTCTCGAACTCCTCCTGGGTCAGGCCCAGGTACAGGAGGGCGGGCCCGGACTCGTTCCCGGCGTCCACGGCGCCCTGGAGGGTGCTGAGCGCTTGTGTGAAGTCCTCGGCCTGGAACTGGGCCATCCCCAGCTGGACCTGAAGGTCGGTGTCCTGGGGGTTCGCGGCGATGTCCCGCTCGAGGCGGGGAATGTCGGCCGGATCCACCTGAGGCATGCCCGTGGCGCAGGCGGAGCCACCCAGCGCCAGGAGGAACGCAAGGACGTGGAGGGCTCTTGGGGGGTGGGTCACATGCCTCATGGGGGGCTCCCGGGGAGCATGAGCGGAACCGAAGAAGGGGGGACGCCGCGCAAAATACCTTTGGCGTCTCCTAAGATACCTGGGTTAAATTATGGGTGGAAACTGGGTCGGGCAAAGGAAATCTCTCGTCTTGCCCGGCGCAGTGTGTGTCGTGCCCGGTGGAAGTCCTGGGGGTGAGCCCCCCGTCCAAGGAGGCTGGTTTGCGCACCTTTGCGACCCTTTCCGCGGCCGTCCTGGCGGCGGTCGTCCTCTCCGTGCAGGAGGCGCCCGCCCAGAGCACGGGTGACGTGCCTACGGTGGCGGTGCTGGATTTCACGGGCTTCATGCTCGGGGAGGCGGGCAACTCGGTGGCCATCGGGAAGGCCGTTTCCGCCATGCTCGTCACCGAGTTCTCGGGACGGGAGGGCATGCGCGTGGTCGAGCGCGCCCGGCTCAACGACCTCCTGACGGAACAGAGGCTGGCCCTGTCCGGGCGCGTGGAGGAGTCCAGCGCCATCGAGGTGGGCAAGCTCCTGGGTGTGCAGTACGTCATCTACGGCCAGATCACGAGCATCGCCGACAACCTGCGCCTCGACATCCGGGCCACCGACGTGGAGACCTCCGAGGTCGTGTCGGTCCTGAAGAAGAACGACAAGACCGAGGAGCTGCTCGGCGTCGTCATATGGATCGCCGACGAGTTCTCCAAGAAGCTGAGCCTGACGCCGCCGTCGAACCGCCCGGACATGGAGCCCATCCCGGTGCGGGCCACCATCGAGTTCTCGCGGGCCGTGGACTTCGAGGACAAGGGAGACACCGCGAAGGCCATCGAGCACTACCAGAAGGCGCTCGACGTGTATCCCAACCACCGGGATGCCCAGGTCGCCCTGGCCAGGCTCCGCGGGGGAGATGTCTGATGAGAGAGAGAACCTTGACCAGAATCTGCCTGCCGGCCGTGGCCGGAGCCCTCCTCTGGGCCGCCCCGGCGGTGGCCCAGAACATCTCGTTCAAGACCGACCTGCCCAGGACCCTGGTGTTCATCCAGGAGGACGGGCGGAGCCAGGTGGCCTCCCGGGAGATGACCGCGTTCCTCCGCGAGGCGGGGTTCCCGGTCATCGACCCGGCCCTCGCCCACGAGGCTGCCCAGCGCGAGCTGGTGCGCGCCGCGATGGAGGGCGACGAGGGCGCAGCCACCGAGCTGGGCCGTGACTTCGGCGCGCAGGTGCTCATCCTGGGCCTGGCCGACTGGGGCGCACGCCCCGACCCGGTGGACGGGACCCTCATCACCGGCACCACCGAGGTGTCGGTGCGCGCGCTGCGCCTGGACCTGGGGACCGTGGTGTCCGACGGCGTGGCGGACGCGCGGGTCATCGAGGCCACCGAGCAGGCCGCCAAGTCCAAGGCGGTGCGCCAGGCGACGCAGGAGATCCTGAACGGCGGCATGATCGGCAAGCTGATCAACGACTGGGAGGCCGAGCCCTGGCAGGAGGCCGGGTACTGGAAGCCCGATCCTGGCTCCATCCAGGAGAGCACCCGTCCCGCGCAGGGAGGAGGTGACGCGCCCGGGCTGGCCATCATCCGGGCCGACGTGCTCCCCTCGCAGGGGACGGCCACCCGCGGGATCGGCGTGGTGAAGAAGGGTGGCGCGGCCCTCTCCGGCGTGCAGAACACGGTGCGCCTGGAGGGCGTGGTGGTGGGCAACGCCCAGAACATCCAGGTGGACGGGGCTCCGGCCATCATCGAGCCGCTCCCGGCCGACCTGGCCGCGCGCCTCGGGCTCCAGGGAGCCAACGCGAGCCGCTTCTTCCGGGAATTCAGCCTCCCCATCAGCCAGGACTCGGTGAAGGTCGTCGCCCAGGGGGCGGGAGGGGCAGCGACCCAGGCCATCGCCGCGCCGCGCATCGACAAGCGATTGGCCGTGGTCATCGGCGTGGGGCAGTACCAGTCCGCCGACATCCCGGACCTGGAGTTCGCCAAGGCCGACGCCCAGTCGGTCTACGACTTCCTCAAGAGCGACGCGGCGGGACCCTTCGACGAGGTGCTCTTCCTCGCCGACGAGCAGGCCACCGGCGCCGCCATGCGCCAGGCGCTCTTCGTCTTCCTCCAGCAGGCGGATTGGAACGACCTGGTGGTGGTCTACTACGCTGGACACGGGGCTCCCGACCCGGCGCGCCCCGACAACCTCTACCTGCTCCCGTCGGACGCGGACCTGAACCAGCTGGCCGCCACCGGCTTCCCCATGTGGGACGTGAAGACCGCCCTCCGGCGCCAGATCGCGGCGGAGCGCGTGCTGGTCATCGCCGACGCATGCCACTCGGCGGGGACCGCCGACGGCGACGTGGTGGGTGGCGGTGACGCCAACGCCATCGCCGGCGGGTTCTCCCAGCTCTTCACGCCGTCGCGGCGCCTGATGATGACCGCGGCCAACACCAACGAGTTCTCGCTGGAGGACGCCCGTTGGGGCGGGCACGGCGTGTTCACCCACTTCCTCCTCGAGGGCCTGGAAGGAAAGGGCGACGTGGATG